>CAYQXG010000001.1:0-81688 GCA_964421525.1 uncultured Sangeribacter sp.
ATATAAATTTTGCCCATGTGGCTTAGTATAATTTAATTTTTACGATATACTTATTCCTAAGTAGCTAATAAAAATTAATGCACATATAAATCCGAGATATTTTCGAGGCAGTCTGGTTGCGGGGTGATGGAGCTTAGCGAGCTAAGCGACTGAACGAAAATGCCGGGATGTCCGGAGATAGCCGGATTTATTTGTACAAGATTGGTTCTGTTGAATGTATACATATATCGTTTAATTTTTATAGATACTTATTACATTACAAGGTCTTCTCGTTCCTCATTCCATTCCCCGAAATCGGGATGAAAACCTCCTCCGCCGTTTGTTTCATTTTGCACTGTGTCGAGAGGAAGCCCGTCAATAATGATATGTACCCTGCGACGGTTAGGAGCGTTATCAACTTGCGATGTAACATCAAATCGTTCCTCATCCTTGCCGAAGAAAAGGCTTTTGCCTCCGTTGGTCCATATATAAAGGCCGAACTTGTGAGGGTGAAGGTCGTCGGCAGGATGACCAAAGGTAAGAAACTCTCCGCGGATAGTGCTTGCTCCGTCCGGCTTAGCTTCTAAGGGTAGGGTAGTGGGGGAATCTCCACTTTTCTCGCTTCCAAGATGCAGGGTGGGTGACATGCCGGTAATAGCAGCACAAGCGTTGCTGATTATGCCGATATTCTTCACATTTCTAACTTCATAAGAATAATGGCATATCTGGTCATGAGGATAGAGTGTGATTACATGTTGCGTAACAGTTGGAGGGATTGCTTTCCAATTGTCTTTTTCAGAAAACGGGAAACAACGGTAGCTGACTCCGTTTTCGTCAATTTCTACGTCCATAGCGTAGCAACCCCATACATTGTCGGGTTGTGCAACAACATTTTGGTCCTCTGTACCTTTTGGACGAGGTCTATCTTCATCCCTTACATTAAAACCGTCTGCCAATTCAGTAATAGACGCATTGCGTGTAAATAGATGATGCATATTGAAATTGTCGGTATTGCGTCCGAATGCCAATTCGGTGTCGTTGTTGTAGGTTATGACTCTATAGCGACCTTTAGGCAACTGAATCTCTCCACCATCTTTTGCATTAAGGTCAAATCTTTCCATGGAATGTATTATACCATCAAAGTTCTCTCCGAGATAATCGTCCTCTGGATAAAAATAGACCGACATTCCATAAGGATTGGCTTCCGGTGCATCCTGCCAGTCAAATTCAACTTTCAGTTTCACATAATGATTATGATTATAGCATAGCTCTTTATTGTCGCACGACGAAAGTGTAGCGGAAAATACTATTAATATTAGTAGGATAATAAGATAATGGGATATTTCGTCTGATATCTTACGCTTTGAGTTGAGAATGTTTCTTAATTTACTTTTAGCATTCATCGGCAACCCCCTTTCTTTATTCTTTTAGTATCAGATGTACTTTGGTGTACCCTTACGTTACGGTTTCCATTACCAAGAAGCCATACGAGCGCTATCTCAAGTTTTGTGGGTCCGAGATAATGACGGTGGTAGGTGCCTTGCCATACATAATGAGTGTCTTCCGGTTTATATTTGTGATATATTCCGCCGCTGTAGCCAACACCCAATGAGATATCTATGTTGAGTCGCTCTTTTATGGGAATTGAGTAGCCAAATTCCAATCCACCTCCAAACAATCCCTGTGTCCATAGATTCTTTCCTGGTTTCCCCGCCATTTCGCCATTACCTCCAAGCTCGAAATCATACATATAATATTGTCCGTAGATGCCAATATGGAAACCGGAGATTGGTTTTTCATGTACCTTTTTCCCGAACCACCATCTACCGAATAATTCTCCTCCATAAGCACGCCAGTATATGTGGCGTGTGTTCTTGCTCCACCATCCGTACATCCAGTTGATACCAACAGTCAAACTATTGCCTAAATATAATTCAGCCCCAATATTGGGTAGTAGAAGTGCATCGTATAACAGATTGGTGCGTAAATCCATGTATAACGGAGAGTAATCTGAGGTTGATTTACAGCTGTCGCTTGGTGCTTGTACGAAGATATTGAAATCTTGATTGAGAGGAACTGAGTCGGCTGTTAATGTGGTTTCATCTAATAAAATGGATGATATTACCGATGGTGCCGGTTGTCTTTCATAGTCAATTAATATTCCGGAAGCACGCACTGCAGAGAAGATATGGGAATATAGATAGCGATATGGTGCCCCACCATGTAGTTTCTTGAGCATTGAAAGTGAGTTTACCGGCTCTATCCCTGTATCGCTCTTAGCTTTGGATATTCTTTCAAGCAGAGATATGGTATCATCATAAAATGGAATATTGGTTTCCAGTTTGGCAAGGGCAAGGACACCTGCCCAGTCTCGACCAAGGAATGAGAAAGACACGCAGGATTCATCAAGTTCAGAGTATTGTCTGAAAAGTTCGAAGATAGTTTCCGCACGTTTTTCAGAAAGTATTCTGTTGAAATCTAAAGTTCCTTCAGGAGATGCGCTGCCTATGACTCTTATATGGCGAATTCGGTAGATTGAGTCACATTGTATTTCTGTAAGTTTCCTTTGAATAGAGTCAATGACATCTGCATTGTCATTAAGAGACGGGTCAAAATCCCATTTAGACTGATGGAAATGTATAGTGATCGAATCTCTGAACTGAGTGTGCACTTCAAGAGCATGACTACTAAAAAAGGTAGTCAGTACAAAAATGATAAATATTCGGGAAGACAGTGACAATGTCTTATAATGGCAGCCTCAGGACCCCTCTCGTCGGGAGCTTTTGAAAAAAGAAAAAGCGTGGGAGTCTGTATCTACCGTTGTACAATCCTTGATAATTGACCTAATAATTAAGAAAATTCTCGAGAATTAAGTTTTCTGCGTGGATATACGCTTTTATTTCATATCGCAACATTCCAATCTGGATTCTCTATTCCTAAGATTGTATTAATCGGAATGTTTTGCAAAGTTAGTGTTTATTTTGGAATTTGCAAAATTTTTGTAGTAATTTTTATAATTTTGCCACAAAAACAGATAAAGACTATAAATTAATGAAAAAATCAGATATATATAGACTTTTTGTATTTATTTTGTTGGGTAGGTCATCTTATTCCCCATGAGTGTCATGAAGGGGACTGATGTGCATAGCTATGCCATAGGATATGTTTGCTTTAATCGAAAAATGGGTACGTAAATCATTCGTCGGCGAGGTCATCTTCTTCCTCATAAGTGTCGCGAAGCAAATTTATGAGCATGACAATGCCATGTGATGTGGCAGATTCTATGACATCGTTTCGGGTGCCTTTGAAATGTCTGCACTCACTTACGAGTTTAGTGCCATATTTTGCACCAATCCAGACTGTGCCAACGGGTTTGTATTTTGTGCCTCCGTTTGGTCCTGCAATACCGGAAGTTGAAATAGCACATTCACTTCTCATCAGGCGGGCAGCTCCTTCCGCCATAGACTCAACAACTTCACGGCTTACTGCGCCAACCTGATCAATGTATTTCTGTGGCACACCCAGTACATTGGTCTTGACATCGTTGGCATAGCTTACGATACTTCCTAAAAAATACTCGCTGCTACCGGGTTGCTGGGTTATGCGGTGGGCAATGTTGCCTCCGGTGCAACTTTCTGCACAAGACACAGTAAGTTCACGTTCTTTCAGGAGATCGCCGAGCACTTGAGCCAAAGACTTGTCTTCATCTGCAATGACATCCTTGGTGAAAATGTCGCGAAGATTCTGATGCAGGCGGTTCATCTGAAACCTTAGAATTGCGACACCTGAATGCTGACCGGTAATAGTGATTTTAGAGACAAGAAGATTCGCCTCAATACCGATGGTGATGTATTCGGGGAGGTGCTTTTCAAAGTGCTTGAGTATACCTGCGATTTCATCGCGTGTATAACCATACACAATGACGTGCCTTTTCTCTATGTTTGAGTCTTCTTTCATACTTCAACTTTTGAATATGGTGGAAGGTCGAGTGTGCAGAACATGCCTTCCTTAAATTTAAAATAACCTGCCATAGCCACCATGGCTGCATTGTCGGTAGTGTATGACCGTTTGGGTATCCAAGCTTTCAAGTCACGACGCCGGCAATACTCATCCACGGCTTTCCTTACACCGGAATTGGCAGAGACTCCTCCTCCGATAGCTACTTGTTTCACCTTGTAGTGCTTAACCGCTTTGTTAAGCTTGTCGATTAAAATATCGATTATGGTTTTTTGCAGAGACGCAGCAAGATCTGGCATCCTGTTTTGAATGAAATCCGGATCTATCTTGAGATTATCTCTTACAGTATAAAGAAAAGATGTTTTCAATCCGCTGAAAGAGTAGTCATAATCGGGAATGTGAGGTTTTGCAAATTTGAATGCATCCGGATCCCCTTCGGCAGCCAGTCGGTCGATATGAGGTCCACCTGGATAGGGTAGCCCCATCACTTTTGCACACTTGTCAAAAGCCTCTCCGGCTGCATCATCTATGGTGCTCCCGATAATTTTCATGTCGAAAGGAGAATTAACCAATATTATCTGGGAGTTTCCACCGGAAATCAGGAGGCAGATAAATGGGAATTCCGGTACTTCTTGATCCTCCGTTTCTTTTATGAAATGGCTGAGTACATGACCATGAAGATGATTTACATCAACAGTTGGAATATTTAGTCCGATAGCCATACCCTTGGCAAAAGAAGTGCCGACGAGCAATGAACCCAGAAGACCGGGACCACGGGTGAATGCAATGGCATCAAGGTCAGAAGCTGAAATTTCAGCCTGACGCAGAGCCTCGCTCACTACCGGAACAATATTCTGCTGGTGTGCTCGGCTTGCAAGTTCCGGAACCACACCTCCGAATGCCTCGTGCACTTTCTGGCTGGCTATGACATTACTTCGCAAGATGCCATCGGTAATCACTGCTGCGGAGGTGTCGTCGCAACTTGACTCTATTCCAAGGATTGTGATGCTCATTGATGATTTTTATGCAAAGTTAATAAAAATTTTTGATTGCATCAAAAATTAATTGAGAATTGGGAATTGACAATTGATAATTTGAGGAATTGGGGAATTTTTATTAATTTTGTAGGTTGTTGCTTCGGCATGGAGGGCCGCTTGTGCCCATACTGTGCCACCATGACGGATACCACGATATAAATGAATATCTTACGACCAGTATATAGAGTGACAAGGGGCATAATCATCTCGTTGATTTTGCTCGCAGTTATTGTGTATGGCGGTCTCTACATATTGTTGTCTATTCCATCTTTTCAGCAAAAAGTAAAAAAAATAGCATGTGAAGAAACATCCGCTTTGCTCGGAGGTAAAGTTACAGTGGAAGAGCTGACACTTCAGCCTTTTAGTGAAGTAATTTTAAAGGGCGTATCATTAATATCTCCGGAGGGTGAGAAGTGTATTGAGATTGGTAAGATCGCTGCAGGAATAGATTTATGGACGCTACTCAGCGACAGAAAGATTGTGTTGAACTATGCTGAAATATTAGGTCTTAACTTAGATGTGGTGCAAGAAACAGAAGGAGGACCTCTCAATATACAGTTTCTAATCGATGCACTTTCTCCTAAAAGAAAAGACAAACCGGCTACTAAATTTGATTTGAAATTCAGAAATATTGTAATTAGAGATTCCAAAGCCCATTTCCTGAGAAGCTGGATGAAGGACTCCAATGGAACTTGGAGGCCTTATTCCGACGTTACTCTTGAGAGACTTAGGGTTGATTTAAGTATTCCTGAATTAAAAAATGATCTTTACAGATTTGATATAAGAAACGTTCAATTCAATGTGGATCCGGGGTTTAGCGTGAGAAGTCTCTCCGGCTCTATCGTTTATGAAAAAGGCAGCTCAGACACTTCTCCCGACAAACTTATCATTAAAGACCTGGCCATTAGCTTTCCTAATACAAATCTTGCCGTTGGCGATTTACAACTCAGTCCCGATTCACCAAGCGATTTTCATGCTGCTGTCACTGGCACGGTGACACCCTCAGATTTTGAACAGATTTCTCCTTTACTCAGGCATTTTGATACTGCTTGGAATATAGATATCGATGCTTGGATGAGTGATAACCGAATTGAAGTTTCGAATCTCGAATTGATAAATCGAGATATGTCGTCGTTCTTAAAACTGAATGGAAATGTTGAGGATTTTAACAAAAAAGATAGCATTAATATAAACATCAATGAGTTTCATGCAGATTTTGCTGCCGGGCTTATATCAAAGTTAGGTACGTCTATACCCGGAATAAATGACAAGGTTAAAAAAATAATGGAAGCGGCGGGGAATGTCAGGATGTATATAGAGGCCAAAATGAAGAATGGCGAAGATATAGCGGCGAGCGGAACTATCTTGACAGACAATGGCTTTCTTGATTTTGAAGGCAATGCCGCCTCAA
Source organism: uncultured Sangeribacter sp. (assembly GCA_964421525.1). Taxonomy (GTDB): domain Bacteria; phylum Bacteroidota; class Bacteroidia; order Bacteroidales; family Muribaculaceae; genus Lepagella. The sequence goes on from CAYQXG010000001.1 coordinate 6,385, forward strand.
TAAAATCTAACTTGCCGAAGATAAATCTTATAGCTCAGGGAGAAGAAATTGGATTGGGGGAATTCCTGGATACTGATAAATTAGGGGAATTGTCATTCCACCTTGAAGCAGATGTAGAGGGCATCGGCAAAAAGTCGGATGGAAAAGTGGTATTCACATCTGATGCATTTGAAGTTATGGGTAACCATTTTTCAAATATTGATTTATCACTTGAAAAGAAGAATGACGATGTGGATTTTAAATTTGTGGCTTCCGACAACGTTATGCAATTAGGCATGGATGCGTTTTGCCACATCGCGGGAAAGAACAGCATTGCCACAGCTGAAATTGACATATCCGGTTTTAATCCTTCAGACTACGGAATAAAAGGCAAGATGGCTGATTGCAATATATCCACTCATCTTCAGACAAATATTAAAGGGAATAATGCCGACAATATTCTTGGAATCCTTGACATTTCTGATTTGACAATAATCAAGACAAGTAAAGAGAAACTTCATCTGTCAGATTTGACAGTTGACATTGATTCTATTGGGAGTTCGCAAGAGGAAGACAAGAATTTGATGAAGAGAAAACTGACATTAACCAGCGACTGGATTGATGGAAACATTGAAGGATATGTCAAACCTGCCACTGTAGGCAAAGAAATCAAAAAAATGATTTCGATGGTTTTGCCAACATTAGTTCCATCTGATCCGTTAAGTTCCTTAGCTGAAGATGCACAAAATGATTTTATATTCAATGTAAATATCAAGGGGGTTTCCGACCCGTATATATTTTTCAATACACCAATTAGACCACTTTCCGACATCCCTGTCAACGGCACTGTAGACGCGCGAACCGGGAAGATGAGTTTGGGCCTTAACACGCCTTATATGCTGCAAGGAAAGAATAAACTGATAAGTGATATAATGTTTTCTCTTGCTGTAGATTCGCATCTTGGTATGGCTAAGACTAATTTAGGTGCAATATATCCCGCTAAGAAGGGCGATGCCCAAATAGCTGCAGATATATATGCAGCAGAAGATAAGGTCAGGGTAGATATAGGATTTAATCCCACAATGGATAGCCGTGTGAAAGGCAGTGTCTCACTCGAATCATCCTTCGCAAAGGTGGCAGATCCATTTAATCCCAAAGGTGAGATTGCAGTGCATACCGAAATCCTTCCTTCCGCCATTACTATCAGCGACAAGGCATGGCATGTGGCAGACAGTAGAATAGATTATTCAGGAAAGAAAATCTCTGTCAATAATTTCAGAATTAGCCACGAAGACCAGTTCATAAATATCGATGGAATAGCTTCTGATAGTCCTAAAGATAAGATAAAAGTAAAACTTAATGATATTGATCTTGAATATATATTCAATTTGTTGAATATCAACTATGTCTCTTTTGGCGGAATGGCAACAGGTGAAGTAGAGGGAAGCATGTTGCTTGCTAAACGTCCTGCTGCCCACACAGATTACTTGCGAGTTAAAGATCTTAGCTATAATGGTGCTGTCTTAGGCGACGGAGACTTGGCTTCTGAATATGATTCAAATTCTCAAAAGGTTGGTATATATGCAGTGATACGGGATCCCCTGACGAGGAAGCGTCGGGCAAGTGTAGATGGCGGAATATGGGTGACACGTGATTCATTGAGTTTCAATATGGATGCAGATAGATTAAATGTTGAGTTGATGAAACCATTTGTGGAAGCATTCTGTTCCGGATTGAGTGGGGAGGCATCAGGAAAATGTAAACTTTATGGTACCTTTTCCGATATAGATCTTGTTGGAGCTCTTAAGGCTGACACACTTTCTATGAAGCTTGATTTCACAAATACATGGTATCATGCTGGAAATGATTCCGTATTTCTACACAAGGGTATGATAGATATTCCTCCGTTGACTCTCTATGATGATGAAGGGCATAGTGCAGAATTCAGCGGTTGGTTGAGACACAGATATTTTCATGAGCCGGTATTCAACTTTAAGGTAAGGAATGCTAAATCACTGCTCTGTTTCAATACAAATGAAAAAATCAATCCACTTTGGTATGGCACAATCTATGGCACAGGACATGCCCAAATCAATGGATATCCCGGATTGATTGAGATCGACATGAACATGACGTCGGAAGAAAATTCAAAATTCTATTACGTTATAAGTGATGCTGAGGAAGTGGACAAATATTCATTCCTGACTTTCACCGACAGGCGTAAAGAGCAGCAGGAATCAGTTAGAGGCGATACAGTTCCAGCATATCTAAATCAATTTTTGAAAGCGAAAACTGAAGAGGAATCGTTATCGAGCAATGTCGTATTGTCGTTGAAGGGCACCGTTACCAACGCAGCCCTTGTGACACTCGTGATGGATCCAAAGGCCGGAGACAATATTACAGCCAGGGGCCAGGGTGCTCTTCAGATGGATTATGATTTGGCAAACAATGACTTGCGAATGATCGGATCATATATTCTTGATGAAGGGAACTACAATTTCAGTCTGCAGGATATAATAATAAAGAATTTCACTATTAAAAAAGGGAGCATGATCACATTTGATGGAGACCCTATGAATGCAAATCTTGACATTGCTGCCACATACAGGGTCAACACCAATCTGACTGATCTTGACAAGAGCTTCTCAACAGATAGAGAACTCAACAGGACAAATGTTCCTGTTGATGCCTTGCTTATGGTCAAAGGCCCAATGACTCACCCTGATATCACATTTGATATAGAACTACCTTCACTCACGTCGGATGTTGAGCGCAAGGTCAAGAGTATTGTCTCCACCAACGACATGATGAACCGACAGATTATCTATTTACTCGCTCTTAACCGGTTCTATACTCCTGAATATACAGATTCAGGAGACTCTGTCAGCGGTTCGGAATGGTCGAGCATGGCTTCATCAACAATATCTTCTCAGTTAAGCAATATATTGAGCCAGATGACAGATAAACTTGACATGGCTCCTTCTTTTAGAAGTGATAAGGGAAACTTTACGGATATGGAATTTGACCTTGCTCTCTCATCGCGTTTGCTTAATAACCGTCTTTTAATCAACGGTAATTTTGGGTATCGTGACCGATCCACCAGCAATACTCAGTTTGTAGGAGATTTTGATATTGAATATCTGCTAAGTAAAAATGGAAATTTGAGACTCAAGGCATATAATCATTTCAACGACCAAAATTATTATTTAAGGTCGGCGCTGACAACGCAGGGAGTAGGTGTAGTTTTCCGTAAGGACTTTGATCATCTTTTCAATATAAAGAAACATGATAAGGGCGAGGAAAGCGGAGAGAAGCCTGATTCAGTTAAAATTGCCGAAGACAAGATATTACAAAACGATTCAATAAACAAAGAACAATAGATATGATCTGGAGCATAGGAGGAATTCTTGAGAGAATTGGAATTGGAAGCAACAGTGTTGGTTATGCTTTTAGTGGAGGTGGTGCCAGAGGTTTCTCGCATATAGGGGTGTTGAAAGCATGCGAGCAATTCGGCATTCGCCCTGATGTGATGTCGGGAGTATCGGCAGGGAGTGTCGCTGCTGTTATGTATGGTTCAGGTATGACACCCGATGAAATGACGCATTGTTTTGAAGACCTGACAAAAGTAAGGGAATTCGTAACGTGGAAAGTGCCGGGTAACTCCTTGATGAAGATAGATAAATTTGGCAAGCTGATTGAATCATGGTTGCCAGTGAGGTATCTTGAAGATCTTAAGATTCCTACCATTGTATGTGCCACCGATTTCCAGCATTGCAAATCGATAGGATGGGGAAAGGGTGAGATTGTGCCGAGAGTGCTTGCGTCCTGCTCGATTCCAATCGTTTTCGAACCTGTAAAAATCAACGAAGGTGTGTATGTAGATGGAGGAGTTCTTCGAAATTTGCCGGCATGGGCTGTCCGGAAATACTGCAAGACACTCTACGGTTTCAATTGCTCTCCATTCCATAATATATGGAAGGATCCAACAAAACACAATCTTCTGGAAATCACTCTTAGGAGCTATCAACTTATGTCGAAGTCAAATATGGTGAATGACGCTAAACTTTGTGATGTGCTTATCAACCTGAGAGGCGCACATGCCATCGGGACTTTCGACGTCTCTAAACTGCGGCATATAGTTCAACTTGGCTACGAGAATGCATGCCGTGTTCTTGAGAAGCGACTCAAGTAATTTTATGTTAGAATTTAGATTTTAAAATTTAAAATTTAAAATTGTAGTCTTACACATCTTATCTTAAAAGACTTACAATTAATAGTTAATAATTAATCATAATAAAATATGTCTCGTTTGATTATATATCAGATGTTTCCACGCATCTTCAGTAATACCGTAGCAGACCCTCAACCGTGGGGAACACTTGAGCGCAATGGTTCCGGTAAACTTAACGACCTATCACCGAAGGCATTGAAGTCTATAAAGGAACTTGGGGTCAATTGCATTTGGCTTACCGGAGTCATAGAGCACGCCACTAAGACAGATTTTTCCGAATATGGTATTGCTCCTGATAATCCCAATGTGGTGAAAGGAGAGGCAGGCAGCCCTTATGCTATCAAGGACTATTATGATGTTGATCCGGCGATAGCAGTCAATGTGGAAGACCGTATGGGTGAGTTTGAGAAATGTGTAGGTCGTATCCATAAGGGCGGCATGAAGGTTATCATCGACTTTGTCCCCAACCATACTGCCAGAGTCTATCATAGTGACAAAGCACCTTCCGGAGTTAAGGATTTCGGTGCAGATGATGATATAACGATGGGTTTCTCTCCATACAATAACTATTACTATATTCCTTTTCAGCAATTTCATCCGGATTTTCCATTAGATATAGAAGGAGAAAATGCGTATGTGGAGTTTCCTGCAAAGGCAACCGGTAATGATTGTTTCACTGCATTTTGTGGCAAGAACGACTGGTATGAGACTGTCAAGTTGAATTATGGTCATGATTATGGGGATTGGAGTGATCATTTTGACCCTGTTCCCGACACTTGGATCAAGATGCTTGCTATTTTGAGATTTTGGGCTTCCAAAGGAATTGACGGATTCCGCTGCGACATGTGTTTTATGGTGCCGCTCCCATTCTGGCACTGGGCTATTCCTCAAGTAAAAAAGGATTATCCGGATATCATGTTTATCGGGGAGATATATGATGTGTCGCAATACAGGGCATTTCTCGATTACGGTTGTTTTGATTATCTTTATGATAAGGTGAATCTTTATGACACTTTGGTAGATATAGAGATTCATCATCATTCAGCTGCCCGGCTTACCGGAGCGTGGCAGACTGTAGATGGTATTGGGGATTCGATGTTGAATTTCCTTGAGAACCATGATGAAGTAAGATTCGGATCAAAAGAATATTCAGGAAATCCTGCCAATGTGGTGCCATCTCTTGTTGTGAGCAGTATGATTTCGCGTGGACCGTTCATGCTCTATTATGGTCAGGAATTGGGTGAATCCGCTCATGACAACGAAGGTTTTGCCGGAGATAACAGCAGGAGCACGATTTTTGATTATTGGAGCTATGACACATTACGTCGTTGGTGGAACGGGGGTAATCCCACAGTGAAGAAACTCACATCACAGGAAAAATGGCTCAGGGGTATTTATCAAAGAGTTTTGACAATGTGTAACACTGAACCTGCTCTGCGCGATGGAAGTTTCTTCGACCTGATGTATGTCAATCTCCAACATACAGGATTCAATCCACATCGTCATTTTGCATTTTTGCGCTACACCGCAGATTCTGTGCTCTTGATAGTGGTGAACTTTGATAATTGCGAGTCGGATATATCTATCTGCATTCCGCGGTTGGCATTTGACATGGCAGGTATCAATGAGGGTAATATCGTAGCAGATGATCTTCTGTTTGGGCGCAGTATGTTTCTAAACTTGCGACCGGATGGAGAGACCAGGGTACACCTTAAGCAAAAAGATGCTGTCATTCTGAGAATAAAATAACTGCTATCAGGAATAAGGTCTCTGGTTTCAAGGATCAGATATCAGAAATAAAAATCCCGATTGCTGCAGCAATCGGGATTTTTATTGATTTGTTAGATTCCTAACGGGTGAATCTGTATCAAGGTTTAAAAAGGTATTGACTTGAGATTGACTGATTGTTGTGGATCCGGCGTATTGTGTCGGCAAATAATTTTGTGACAGTCAAAATCGTAGCCTTCGGATTCTCTTTCCTGTAGGGGATGGAATCAGTGAAAATTATTTCAGTAAGACCGCTTGATAGAATTCTGTCGGTGGCAGGATCACTCATCACAGGGTGAGTGATAAGGGCACGAACTGAATTTGCACCTTCAGCGAGCATAAGGTCGGCTGCTTTGGTTATTGTGCCGGCTGTGTCGGCAATGTCATCTACAAGCACTACATTCTTTCCTTTCACATCGCCTATCACTTGCATCTTAGCCACTACGTTGGCCTTTGCTCTCTGCTTGTGGCAGAGCACAAGGGGCACGTCAAAATATTTGGCGTAGGAGTTTGCTCGTTTTGCACCACCTACGTCGGGAGAAGCTATCACCATATTTTCAAGATGCAGGCTTTCGATATAGGGGATAAACACAGAAGAAGCGTAGAGATGGTCGACCGGCACATTGAAAAATCCCTGAATCTGATCGGCATGGAGATCCATTGTGATCAGTCGGTCGATTCCTGCCACGCTAAGAAGGTCGGCAACAAGCTTTGCAGCGATGGAGACTCTCGGTTTATCCTTTCGGTCTTGTCTTGCCCAACCGAAGTAGGGGATTACCGCGTTGATGCTGGCGGCAGAAGCTCTCTTCGCAGCGTCAATCATAAGGAGAAGCTCCATCAGATTGTCGGAATTTGGGAAAGTGGATTGCACGAGATATACTTCGGCTCCACGGATGGATTCGTCGAAGCATACTTCAAATTCTCCATCGGCGAAATGCTCAATATTCATTTTGCCGAGTTCTATGCCCAGATCCTTGCAGATTCCTTCACCAAGGTAGTGACTTTTGGTGCCCGCAAACACTTTGATGGGCGGTAGGGTATTGCTCATATATAGCTGAATATTTTTTGCCCCTTGTGGAGCGTCTCGTTTATCACTGCAAAATTAATCAATAATTTCGATTAACGCAATATCCAATGCAAAAAAAATGGTGCAGTATGGTTTTTAGCAATCACATACTGCATCATCATTTAACATTTTCGGTATACTAAGCTATTGGAACTCTATGAATTTGCTATAATTCTACCTGGTTGACTATCTGTCCGTCGTAGAGGTTGATAATCCTGTCGGCGTAGGCGGCGTCATGCTGGGAGTGGGTCACCATGATGATGGTGGTGCCTTCCTTGTTTAGTTCGCACAGAAGGTTCATCACTTCCTTGCCGTTTTTTGAGTCAAGGTTGCCTGTAGGTTCGTCGGCAAGTATGATCTTGGGATTAGGAACTACAGCTCGGGCAATTGCGACACGTTGTTGCTGACCACCCGAAAGCTGGTTGGGGAAATGCTTGCGTCGATGTTTTATTTCCATACGGTCCATGACCGCCTCAATGCGTTCCTTACATTCTTTTGATGGTGTGTGCATATAGAGCAAGGGGACTTCAATATTTTCATAAACGTTAAGTTCATCAATTAAGTTGAAGCTCTGAAATACGAAACCAATCGTTCCTTTCCGTATGTCGGTACGCTCGTTCTCCTTTAGTTTGCTGACGTCTTTGCCATTCAGAGTGTAGGTGCCTTCCGTAGGATTGTCGAGAAGCCCCAAGATATTCAGCAGTGTTGATTTGCCACATCCGGAAGGTCCCATGATAGCCACAAACTCACCTTCCTTTACTTCGAGACTAACTTCACGTAGTGCCCAAGTCTCCACTTCTTCAGTGCGGAATACTTTCTTGATGTTTTCTAATTTAATCATAATCTTATTTTAATTTATCATTAATCAGTCAAATCTATTCTTTTGCGATGATCTTGGCAGGATCCACCTGCATAACCCTGTGGATATGCCATCCGACAATCAGGAAAATCAGTAGGATGACAATGGCACATCCAAAAATTATCGGCATGACAGGGGAGAGGGTGATTGAAAGGTTCATTGAATCGATAATGCTTCCTATCACTCTGCTGAAAAGAACACACAATGGAACAGCGATGATGAGCGATAAGACAATCAAAACAATGTATAATTTCCCAAACAGACGGTAGATATCATGACTTTTTGCTCCGTTGACCTTACGGACTGCAACATCTTTTCTACGTGCTCGGGTGTCAAGAGCTATAGTGCTGAAGATGCTCATGGCACATATCAGCAGGCTTACGCATCCTAATATCCATCCTCCTGCTCGTAATGCCTCAACCATTTCTGGCATTGCTCCCTGGATTGTTCGATAATTGAATGCCATTTTGTTAATAATAGTTGGTTCAAGGCGCGCAATCGTCTCATCAACACTTCTTGTAAGAGCCTTGTATTGTCCTGATTTAGGAATTAGCAAGTATGCAACTTCCGTCCTATTCCAGTCAGGCATAATTCCTGTAAGGATTTCCTCTTTCGTGTCATAAGGGACTTTTCTGATTATTCCGGCTAAAGGAAGAGTTACACTGTCATCCTTACCTATTTTGATAGTAAGGGTATTATTGTCAAGAACACCAAATTCCTTAAACCGGTTATAAAGTTTCTTTGATATCAGGAGGCATCGGGTGCGATCGATATTACTATTAAACCACTGCACATCCATTCCAAGAATTGCTGGCATAGCAGTGTCGTTGGTCTGATATATGTTGAAATATGTTTGATTATCATATTTTTCCTTATATTCAAGGTTTTCTTCAATCTCTCGAATGGAATACCACATTTCTCCACGCATGACCATTTTTTCGAGATTTGGCAACTGCTCCATATTGTCAATCAGGCGATCGGGTTGCTCTGCCATATATGGGCGAAGATATAAACATTTCTTGAAGAAATAATCATTCTCAGGCACATTGTTAGCTTTTATTATCTTGTCTGCACCATTTGCCAATATAAACGTGCCACATACAAAAACTAAACTTATGACTATTTGTAGGCTAAGCATGACATTGCGGAATAGATGATTTTTGCTGCGATGCACATTCTCTGCAAGACCCTTGGAGGATCGTTCTATATTCGAAATCATAAGCCAGACTATTATGCCGCATAAGAAAAGCAGGCAGACGCCAACAATCATACTGTAGCCCAATATATTATGAACAGGCATGTCAATAATGGTCTTAAGTCCCTTGTCAAGAAAATCCTGAAGCATCATTGCAAGCACCAACGCAACAATTATAGCCAAGCATAGGGATAGTGTCACCTCAGTGAAGAGCAAACCGAACAGATTCATTCTGTTTGCTCCATTGACTATCCTTAATGCCAATTCACGTCGGCGCATCTTGAAAAGTTGAACCTGCATGCGTAGAAATCCGATGACAGCAGCCAAGAGTATAAGGGAACTTATGATATAGATAAGTGTCCTGATGGCATAATTCATTTTTATATCCTCATTATCCAATACTTTAGACAATCTTACATTAAGTCCTAATGGTTTGATACGCTCGCTTATTTCTTTAATAAGTTGTTGCTCTGTACTCCCATCTTTGAGCACTACATTCAAAGCCGATGCATAAAAATATCGTTCCGGCATGTATTCTTCAATGCTGTCGGAAAGACAAAAATATATTCTTCCATTTGTCCTACGTTTCTCATCGTTGATTGACTGAGTCTTATACACATCCACGATTGTTATTGGAATGGTTTGATTTCGATCAGTTTTAGTCTGGACAGCACCTATTGGATCTGATTCACCAAAGATCGTTTTTGCATATTCCTCCCCTATGATAGCCTCTCCGGCTTTAAGCACTTTTATTTCTTTTCCTGTGATTGCGGAACGCATTCCTATATAATTGGGATAATTAGGATCAACTATATTTGCAGCTACCTGTCCTTTTCGGATTGTAGAGTCAGACAGATGAAATTCTGCTATCACTCCATGATCGTCTCCATTATAAGCGACTATTCTTTCTGCGTTTCTCAGTCCATTATTTCCCTTTATAATCCGGATAATTTCTTCTGTCACATTTTGTCGTTCGTCCTCGTTTATTGTAGTGAACCAAGCCTGATATGCTCTGTCATGATAAGGTAGGTCATAAATTGAGGGTAGACGGTATAGACTTAGAATTGCATGAGCAAGAGCCAGCATTACAATACCTATTGCTATGCTTACAACGCTTATCAGCGTCTGAAGCTTATATTTCATCAGATTACGCAGAGCAACTTTAAGGTTGTGGAAAATGATTTTCATATATTTGTTACCTTTATTATTATTTATAGGGCAAAGATATCACAATAAGGTGGAATGGCAATGGATTTTCTGGTGCTGAAATGCAGATTGTATGAAAATCATACACAAAGCTGTATGATTTTCATACAATAAGGAAAAAGTTGTAACTGTTCAATGGACAATGTCAAGGCGATCAAGGAATTGTTTTTATGTTGTCGAATGCAGTTACATTTGCTATTCCTTGGCGATGATCTTGGCAGGATCCACTTGCATCATCTTGTATATCTGCCACCCGACAATAAAGAGGATAAGCAAGGAAATGAAAATGATTCCGAACAGAATCGGGCCTACCGGTGATAGCTTCAGTTCCGGTGAAATGTCATGTATCTGACCATCAATTAAGCTGTTGAATAGAAGGCAGACCGGCACTGAAATTATTAGTGAAGCAAAGATAAGAATGACATAAACTTTGCCGAATATGACGTATATATCCCGGCTCTTGGCTCCGTTTACCTTTCGAATAGCCATTTCCTTCTTTCGGGCTCGAGTATCAAGAACTATAGTGCTGAAAATACTCATAGCACATATAACTAAGCTGATGAAACCTAAGATAAAGCCTAATGTGCGAACAGTCTCCACATACACCGAAGTCAGGGAAAGCCTCACACGGAAATTGGATATCAATTGGCCTATCGTTTCCGGTGAAACTCGCTCTATTGTTTCCCTAACACTTCGTTTAAGAGCGTTGCCTTTCCCTGCTTTGGGAATGAGAGTGAATGATATGTTTAAGTTTCTCCAATATTGAGATACGGCCACAAAAGATTCTCCTTCCCTGTCATAAGGAATATTTCTGATTATTCCTGCCACAGGGAGTGTAAGATAATGTAAGTAACCGCTACAGCCAAATGTCAAGGTTCCCTTATCGAGTAGACCTAAGTTATTTAACTTGTTGTAAAGTTTCTCCCCTATGAGCAGACATTCATTGTGGTCAACGCCATTATTGAGCCACTCCACATCCATACCAAGCAATTCCACAATGTCCGGATCATCAGTTGCGTATCTTTTGAACACTGGCCTGTTTTGAAATGCTTCCATTGCTTCAGGATTCTCTTGTATGTCTTCTATATGAAAGAATTGAACATCACACATCACCAGCCTATCCAACTCCGGCAGTTTTTTGATTTCATCAAGCAGATATTCGGGTTGCTCAATGTCTGATGTCCATAGAAAAAGATATTCCTTGTAATCCTTGTCATTTTCAGGAATATTGCATATTTTCAATATTCTATCTCCATCTCTGATTATTATGAATGTGCAGCAGACAAATATCATGCTTATAGCTATCTGGATTCCGAGCATAGCATTTTTTAATAAATTATTTCTGCTCCGATGCATGTTCCGTGAAAGACCTCGCCCGTAATTAAAGAGGCCGACAATATATAACCATGCTATGATGTTGCAGATGATTATCAATCCCAAACCTATTGATATGCTGTATATCCAGAGGTCTCTTATGTAAAAACCGGTTCTTTTTAGAATAATATCAAGGTTGGCATCAAGGAAGTCCTCAAGCCAATAGCCGAGGAATATTGCCAATATGAGTGCTGACAATATGGTTATAAATATCTCTGTGCTCAGCAGACCGAACAGTCTTGACCTTGTTGCTCCATTGACAATTCTCAGTGTCAACTCTCTGCGACGAAGACGGAACAACTGTGTCTGAATTTTTAGAAATCCAATGATGGCAGCAAAAAGAATGAGCGAACTGATGAGGTAAACAAGTCCTTTTACAGTTATATATGTTTTAAGCTCCTCCTCATTTACTGATTTTGTAAGATCAGCCTCCAATCCCAAAGGCTTCACCCGTTCATTAATCTCATTCAGAAGTTGACGCTCAGACTTTCCTTCTTTCAATACAACGTTGATATAAGGCACTAAAAAGAATGCTCCTGATTCTTGATCCTCGATGCGATCTGCAAGACAAAAATAAAGGATATCATAATTGGCATGAGAATCATCTGCGGATAGGCTCTTGTAGACATCCACGATAGTGACCGGCATAGTTTGAACAGGGCCTTCAAGTGTCTGCACGGCACCTATAGGATTTTTCCCTTGGAATATTTCTCGGGCATCATCCTCACCAATTATAGCCTCTCCTTTCTTTAATCCTGTTATCTTCTTTCCTGTAATGGCAGATTGAAAACCGATAAATCCAAGATATTCAGGATCTATGAACTCTGCAGATACAAATCCTTTACGTATTGAAGAATCCGGCAACAGAAATTCTGCTTCGACTCCCGATCGTCCTCCTAATGCAACGGCTATCTTTTCTGAATTGCGAAGTCCGCCGTCGCGTTTCACGGCGCGGATTGCATCTAAACTTATCTTTGCTTCTTTTCCGTCGTTGAGCGACTTGAAGCAAAGATTATAAGCACGGTCATAAAATGGTTGGTCGTAAATTGCAGATAGCTGCCAATTCTTCAGACATGAATGTGCAAGTGCGAGCGTGACGATGCCGACAGCGATACTAAGCACGCTAATCAGTGTCTGAAGCTTATACTTCATCAGATTGCGCAGTGCAACCTTGAGGTTGTGGAAAATGATTCTCATACCTATGTTATTGTTTATAGCGCAAATATATCACAATAAGGTGGAATGGCAATGGAATTTTGACCACTGAAATGCAGATTGTATGAAAATCATACAGTTTTGTGTATGATTTTCATACAATAAGAAAAATTGTCAGAAAAAAAGCACCGAAAGAAAAGACTTCCGGTGAAAGATACAAAAATATAAATCATCCGAACAATTCTGAATGAGATCCAAGTCGGACTAAGCTGATAGTATCTGTTTTGGGATCCATCCAGATTAAAAGAAAATCTCCTTCAATATGGCATTCCATGTGATCTTTAAAATTACCGGTTAAAGGATGTGGTTTATTTTCTTCCGGAATAGGCTTCTCAAGCCTCAGTAAATCAAGAATATCGAATAGTTTCTTGACTTTTGTGGGATTTTTGCGATATCGCTTATAATCCTTTTTGTATTGAGTTGTGGGCTTAAGTTTTTTCATAATCCCATAGACTTTTCCATAGCTTCTATTGAAGTCATGTCAAGTGGTGCAGTCTCGTCCATCATATTACTTTCAGCCTCTCTCATAGCAGCCAACGTCGTGGCATTTGGCTCATGATAAGCGGCATCGAGAAGCAACGTTTCAACATAATTGTTAAGACTTCTGTTTTGTCGTTTAGCAAGTTGCTTCAGTTTATCTATTAAATCAACTGGAAGACGAAAACTCTGATTCTTTTTAAGTGCGATGTCCATATTGATAATATTTTATAATGCAAAGATAATATAAAAGTATTACAAATGCAACAAAGTAAATATAATTTTTAAGATCTTTTTTAAGAAAATGCACCGAAAGAAACGACTTCCGGTGCTTAACTGTCGAATGGACAATATCAAAGCAATTAAGGAATTGTTTTGATGCTGTTGAATGAATTGTAAAGGAAAATAATAGACCTTGATTTGCTATTCCTTCGCGATGATCTTGGCGGGATCCACCTGCATCATCCGGTGGATCTGCAACCCGACAATCAAGAAGATTAGCAGGATGACAATTGAACATCCGAGAATTATAGGCATGACAGGTGAGAATGAGATTTCAGTAATTATACCATTCACATAGCCTTCCACCCATCGGGAGAATAATACGTTAACGGGTACGGAAATTAGAATGGCAAAGATGGTGAGAATTATATAGACCTTTCCAAACATATGGTAGATATCTTTATTTTTGGCACCATTGACCTTTCGAATGGCAACTTCTTTTCTGCGGGAACGGGTGTCAAAGGAAATTGAACTTAAAATACTTATAGCGCAAATAAGCAAACTTACAATACCTAAAAACAAACTTCCGGCAAATATGTCTTCAACATTGCCTGGAATATAATTTATGAAATCCCTTAAATTATGCAAGAGATACATTATGTTGATGTTTTCAGGATCACATATCTTCAATATTTCAACTGCCTTACTTTCAAGTGCCTTACCTTTCCCCGTTTTGGGGAATAAAGCATATTGACAAGTTCCAGATTCCCAATTGTGATTTATAGCTAAAAAGAGCTCTGTTTTTCGCTCATAAGGAAATATCTTGATGACTCCCCCAATGGTGAGGGTTTGGTTGAGATCTTGTCCAAAACGATCCAGTGTCAAGGAATTATTGCTCAATATGTTTGCTTCTTGTAGTCCTTTATAGATATCTTCACCGACAAGAATACATTCGTTGCGGTCAAAATCACCGGGAAACCATTGCACATCGATTCCCATGTATGAGAGGAGAGTCGGATCATTAGTAAGATATAGATAAAAATTTTTTCTGCCATGAAATTTTTCAGGTATATCCGGATTGTTTCTTATCTCAATTAAATAATTTGAACTTATAATGTCAAACAAAAACATTCTGTCAAGTTCTGGCAAACGATTCAATTCGTCAAGAATCGGTTTTCTATCAGATGTGAAAATATCAGTCCTTAAAAGAAGAGATTCTTTAAATGGATCCTCTTTCTCAGGCAAGTTATAAAGTTTTAGTAGTTTATATCCATCATTGATTAGAATTAATGTGCAGCTGACAAATATCATGCTGACAACAATCTGAAAACCTAACATAATAAAGCGGAAAAGATTGGTTCTGCCCTGTTGTAGATTAGAAGATATGTTTTGCTGTGAATAGCAAATCCGCTTGATTGCACACCATGCTGTCAATCCTGTCAAAATCAGCAGTCCGCCACCTATTACAGAGCTATAAAGACAGATATTGCTGACTTGGATGATCATTGCATTCTTGATGATATCTTGGTTATTAAGAAACTCCTGCAGAGGATATCCAAGAATTATTGCTATTACAACTGCAAGAAATATCGTAATGGCAGGCTCTGTGAAAAGCATTCTGAAAAGTTCAATACGGTGAGCTCCATTTACAATACGGAGTGTCAACTCGCTGCGTCTAAGCTGGAATAATTGTAAGTGAATACGCAGAAATCCTATAATGGCCGCCAACAGTATGAGAGAACTGATAACGTATACCAATGTGCTCATTGCAAAGTGACTTTTAATATCCTCTTCAGTCAGAGACCTGGAAACATCCGCCCTTATTCCAAAAG
Organism: uncultured Sangeribacter sp.; assembly: GCA_964421525.1. Taxonomy (GTDB): domain Bacteria; phylum Bacteroidota; class Bacteroidia; order Bacteroidales; family Muribaculaceae; genus Lepagella. The sequence continues at coordinate 21,808 of CAYQXG010000001.1, forward strand.
GCAGTATCCGTTGGTTAACTTCATTTATAAGCTTTCGTTCAGTATAACCTTCCTTAAGAACGACATTTATCCAGGGTATTAGATAGAACAAATCCAGGTCCTGGTCCTCAATATTGCTAGCAAGGCAGAATAACAATGCGTCTTCGGGTTCTTTCTCATCAAAGGATGGCATTTGCCGGTAAACATCAACAATCCTTACAGGTATCGGTTGTACAGGTCCTGTTTTCATCTGAATGCTACCAATTGGAATTTTACTGTTGAAGATTTGTTTTGCAAGTTGTTCTCCAATTATAGCCTGTCCTTTTTTCAATTCTGATATTTTCTTTCCGGTTATTGCCGACTGGAAACCGACAAGACTAAGATATTCAGGATCGATACATTCTGCTTTGATCAATCCCTTTCGTTGCGAGGAGTCGGGTAGGTGAAAGTCGGCTCTAACGGCTGATTTTGCTAATGGCGGTAGGACAACTTTATCGGCGCTTTTTAAGCCACCGTCTCTCTTCAAGGCGCGGATTATATTCAGGTTTATCTTTGCGTCCTCTCCGTCATTAAGAGATTTAAATGTCAGGTTGTATGTCCGTTCGTAAAAAGGTTGGTCATAAATTGCAGGTAGCCGTTTTTTATCCAATATTGAATGCGCAAGCGCGAGCGTGACGATACCGACAGCGATGCTGACGACGCTGATCAGAGTCTGAAGCTTATACTTCATCAGATTGCGCAGGGCAACTTTGAGGTTGTGGATAAAAATTTTCATATCAATAATCTAAACTTAAAATCCTATACTTTAGTGTGCTGAGGCAGAACTATCTTATCACCAGGTTCTCTACGTCGCCGAATTTCTCGTAGCCACTTACGATAACCTTGTCACCCGGCTGCAATCCGGAAACTATCTCGTATTGCTGAGGATTCTGACGCCCAATCTCAATATCAGTCTTTCGGGCTGTCTTTCCATCCGATGAAATTCGATATATCCAATGGCCCGAAGTGGTCTGATAGAAATCTCCCCGAGGAATTACCAGCGCTTTTTCCGGTTTTGCAAGCTCAATCTGAACCCTATAGCTCTTGCCAAGGCGGATATTTGATGGTTTGTCGGAGGTGAAAATAAGATCACAGACAAAAGTCCTATCCTTTACCTCAGGCACTACCTTACTTATACACAAAGGGTATTTTTTCTCCTGATACTGTATATTTGCCGGAAGACCCATGGTGATGCGGTCAATATAATATTCAGGAAGTGATACACGCATTTTGTATTCAGTCATGACTTTGATCTCTCCTATGCTCGACCCCGCCGCTACTTGTTGGCCTAATGCAACATTAAGGAAACTGAGTTGTCCGTCCTGAGGGGCCCGTACTACGAGGTTTTCCGTACGGTCAGCAGTTCGCATAAGTTTTCGTGACGATGCATCACGGTTAGCGCTTACCATCTCGCGCTTGAGGTGCGTGGCGACCGAGTCATGCCTGAGACTCTGCATCTGGAGCTCAGCCCGCCTATGCTGATATTCGTAGTCCTCTTCCGCCACCTCCAGTTCCGCCTTGCTCTTGATGCCCATACGGAATTCTTCACGACTTTGGTGAAGCGACTTGTCGAGCGAAGTAATTTGATGTTCGGTATCAAGCACCTGCTGCCTAAGCGTTATGGAGCGCTGCTCCATTTCTATTTCCTGTTCTCTGTAATTACGTTGCTGATTCTCCCATTCCGTCTGTTCGTCTTCGATTGTGCGGAGCAACGAAATGTTGGAGAGTACGAGTATTGTATCACCGGCATTCAGCATAGACCCTTCTTCTGCCATTATTCTTTCTACGAATCCGCTTTCCAAAGCGTTGATCTGAATAGTCCTTATTGGGTGCACAAGACCCTCAACATCCAAGTATTCCATAAATGGGGTCTCGGCCACTTCCACGATCCGGTATTCCTCGGCATCGATCTTAAGTTTGCGGGGTCCGAAAGCAAGAATGCAGATATAGATAGCAATGGCTATGAAGGCACAGCCTGACAGTATATAGGAGAAGTATCTGAGATACCAGGGTTTCTTTTTCAGTTGGATATCCATTTGCGTAATTTTGAATTTAGAGGGTCTTATAAATCATGAGTAATATCGTGGTTGTGTTCAAAGTCGTAGGCAGTGAGGCTGCGCAGGGTGTAATAGAGGCTCCAATACGTGCGCATGGTGTTGATGAAATTGCGTTTTGCATTATTTCTTTCGCTCACTGCAGTCATTAGGTCGAGAATACTGCTGCGGCCCATGACATAAAGACGCATGGCAACAGAATAACGTTGCCCAGACCTTTTGTCAGTGAGGGAGGCGATATGCACTTTACGTGCCTGGGTATTGAATTGTAGCACTAATTTTTCCACATTCTGAGAGAAGTCGTTCATCCCTTGTTCGGCTACGGTTTGAGTAAGTGCAAGCTGAGACTTGGCTACTTTCACTTTCCCTCTACCGCGTCCCCAATCAAGTATAGGAAGCGAAAGGGAGATGCTCGCGTATTCCTGATGCATAAGGTTGTTGACCGATTGACCAATATCGGCTCCTGTCTGAGACAGTCCAAACTGCACATAAAGATCTGCTTTCATACGGGCGTTGGCCTTGGCAAAGGCGAGATTACTCTCGCTTTCCTTTATGATGCGTTTGTAATATTCCGGATCCGGACTGTTCTGCAGGGCAAGTTCCAACGCTGAATCGAGTGGAACCTCAAAGTCAGGAACACTATCCGGAATTAATAGTCCTAATTCGGTTGAATCTTCCAGACCAAGGAAAGTCCTGACACTTTGACTCGCCTCTCTCAGATTCACCTGGGAATCCATTACATTTGTCTCCTCGTTGAGCCGGTTGATCTCGAGCTGCAGCATTTCATTTTCAGTGATTGTCCCTATTTCGTAGCGCCCTCGGGCCATCCGGTAAAGTGTGTCTGCTGCGTTGAAATTGCGGTGTGCCATTTCCAATTCCGACTGTGCCGATGCAAGAGAAAAAAAATGGTTGCATGCAGTAGCGGATATTATTTCAAGTGTCTCGGAATATTGCTTTTTAGCCTCACGATAACGGATTGGTTCTATCTTCTTGTCCCATTTCAGCGAGTTATATCCGAAAAGACTCTGCTCATAACCTATCACGAGGGGTTGGGTGCCGTATGCAGTGGTTCCGTTCTGAAACTCGTCGAGGCGGTTGATGGAACTTTTCAGAAAAACACTTCCTCCCGTTAGGCTTATATTCTGATTCACCTTCAAAGTCAGGTCAGCACCGAATTGATCTTGTCTGATGAACATTGCTGTGCCGTCTGACTGGGTGATCTTATTCATCTCCTTGTTTATATAGGGAGTGGACGTCAGCGTCACTGAAGGTAGATAGTTGGCCTTATAGTAGCGATAGTTCCAATAGGCTGCGAGAAATGTATTGCGTGCGCTTTGGGCAGAGGGTGACTGCTGTTGTGCAAGTTTAACTACATCTTGAAGGGTAAGTCTCAGTGTGTCGGTTCCGGATGCCCTTAAGCTTCCGATAGCAAGTGTCAATATTATCAAGATTGAATATATCCTCATTGTCTTTTTGTTTTGATGCAAAGATAAGGCATATCAATAAAAAGGCAATAGAGTTTCAGAGTGTGGAATGCAGATTGTATGAAAATCATACAGATTTGTGTATGAAAATCATACACTTTTCAATTCGAGTGTTAGAAAATTAATGTAATAGTCGTGTTAAATCAATAAAATCATTAACTTTGCAATATGAACTCAAAATATGGAACAATACTCGTGGTAGACGATAATCCGGCGATACTCACCGCTGCGAAAATATGTCTTGACAAGGTTTTTGATCGTGTCATCACCCTTTCTTCTCCCGATAGTATTCTTGTTGCTCTCGGTCAGGAGCATGTGGATGTGATTTTGCTTGATATGAATTTTTCTCTTGGTGTCAATTCCGGACAAGATGGAATTATATGGCTTTCCGTTCTGCAGAAGAAGCACCCTGACATACCGGTGGTTTTGGTGACGGCATACGCTGATGTTAAACTGGCTGTCAAAGGATTGAAGAACGGTGCGGCTGATTTTGTCACAAAACCTTGGGATAACGATGAACTGATTCGTGTGCTTAAGGATGCTGTCGACAAGACAAGGAATGTGGTGCCGCTTCATGAGATGGAGAAGGAACATATAAAGAGGGTTGTCGACAAATGTCACGGAAATATGAGCAAAGCAGCTGAAATGCTCGGCATCACACGCCAGACGCTTTATAGAAAATTAGAGACATGATAATAGCCGTTATAGTTCTACTTTGCATAATAACTGTCAGTATTTTTGTTTTTGTCTATCGCCATCAATGTCTGTTGCGCGACCGTGCACAGTTGATGCGTGATGCAATGCGCTATCGGGATTTTTCCTTCAAATTACCAACCAAAGGTTTGCTTTTCGGAGAGCGGGCGTTGCAGAATGCACTCAATGATATGGGGCATGACATTGAAAAATTGGTAGCTCACAATGAAGTGGAATCATGGCAGCGTCTATCGCGTGTCTTGACCCACGAAATAATGAATGCCACTACTCCAATCAGAAGTATAAGCCAGGCATATCTTGACAGCCCCGAGATTAAGGACACTCCTTATGAAGAGGGAATACGTGCCATATATGACACAAGCACCGGATTAGCCACGTTTGTAAGTAACTATAGGAAGATGACTCAGTTGCAGGAGCCCGTTTTGCGCGATATTGAGCTTAGCTCTTTCTGCCGGAGCATAGAATCCTTATATGGAGAAATAAATTGGGTGATAGATGTCCCATCCGGTGTCAGGCTTCGTGCCGACGAGAACCTGCTTCGTCAGGTCTTTATAAATCTCTCTAAAAATGCGATAGAAGCAGAAGCAAGAACAATTGGAATCCGATATAAGGTACCCTCCGTGTTGCAGAAGGAGAACAAATTATCCAGGACTTCAGTGACGGAGGCATTTGGTGCCCTTTTAATCAGCAATGACGGCCATGTGATTTCTGACGATATGGCACGAGAGATTTTCATACCATTTTTCACAACCAAAAGCTCAGGTTCAGGAATAGGGCTTTCTCTTTCGCGACAGATATTGCTTATGCAAGGGATGATACTGAGACTTGCAGAGCATCCTGAAAGTGGATACAATGTCTCCTTTGTGCTTGAAAAAGACAGGCTTTGATAAGATCCGTTCGTAGGTAAAGAAAAACAAGCTACCGCAATGATATTGCAGCAGCTTGTTTTTCTTTAATGATTTTTGTATGGTTTACCAGATAATCACGCGCTCGGAAACAGGGCGGAACATCTTGTCGCCTTCCTTGATGCCGAATGCCTTGAAGAATGGATCAAGATTCTTTAGGGTCACGTTCACACGGTTTTCACCGAGTGAATGAACATCGCCGGTGGTGAGGTTGCGCATTTCAGCCTCGCGAATGTTTTGTGCCCAAAGATTAGCATAATTCATATAGAACACCTGTTCGGGAGTAAGGCCTTCGATAAGGGCAGCTTCACTCTCAACATCAACTCCTTTTTTCTTCTGGCTGTCAAGGAATGCTGTCATTGCAATACGCAGACCACCCTGATCGGCAATATTCTCACCAAGTGTATACGCTCCGTTTGCATTAAGACCGGGAAGTATCTCAACTGCATTGAACTGTTCTACAAGACCATTAGTGAGTTTTGCAAATGCTTCCGCATCTTCAGGTTGCCACCAGTTGGCCATATTGCCGTTGGCGTCGAAGTTGCATCCCTGGTCGTCAAAACCGTGGGTCATCTCGTGACCTATCACTACACCGATGCCACCATAGTTTTCAGCATCGCTTGCTTCTGCATCGAAGAAAGGAGCCTGAAGAATACCGGCAGGGAATACGATCTCATTGTTCAGAGGATTATAATATGCATTTACCGTCTGTGGGGTCATTGCCCATTCAGTGCGATCTACCGGTTTGCCCCATTTCTTAAGATACTCTTTCTGTGCCCACATGTTTGCATTGTGGATATTTTCAGCATAGCTTAGATTGGGATCGATTTCAAGTTCAGAATAGTCTTTCCATTTGTCAGGATAGCCGATTTTCACGGTAAATTTATTGAGTTTCTTGAGTGCCTGAACCTTGGTGTCGTCGCTCATCCATTCAAGATGGAGAATATGCTTGCCAAGGGCATTGCGGAGGTTTTCTACAAGGCCGACCATGTAGTCTTTTGAACTCTGTGGGAAGTATTCTGCGACATATAGCTCACCGATAGCCTCTCCGAGGTATCTTTCAGTGACTCCAAGAGATTTCTTCCAGCGTGGACGCTGCTGTTGCACTCCGCTCATAACTTTGCTGAACTCAAATGCAGCATCGGCGAAATCATCTCCAAGATACGCTGCATTGTCATCTACAAGAAGCCATGCATAGTAGTCTTTCAACTCGCGGTCGGAGAGTTGGGCAGCAAGATTATTGGCTGCGTCAAGAGATTTGGGCTCAGTCACTATGATGATTTCCGGAGCCTCTATATCCATAGTGGCAGTGAAGAAATTGTCGAGTGGCAGATTGCTCCATCTTGCCTTGATATCCTCATATTTGAATGGATTGTAAAGAGCAGGGATGTTGCGGCTTTCCTCCTTGGTTAGAGCGGAATCTGCAAGGGCGGTCTCAATTTTCATCACATTCTTGACGATTCTCTTGGCATCTTTTTTTGAATAGCCTGCAAGAATCATGGATTTCTCAATCAGTTTCTCATAAGCGTCGCGCACTTCCTTATTGCGCTTGTCGTTTTTGAGATAGTAGTCCCTGTCGCCGAGGCCGAGGTTGGCACCACCAAGATACATTGCGTAGACCTGTGAATTTGCAAGGTCTTCCTGCGGACCACCAGAGAATAGGGGACTACTGTAGTTCTTGTGCATCCAGAGCATAAGGTCTGTCATGCCATCGGGCGAAGTGCCCTCAATCTTGGCGAGCTGACCTTTTATTGGTTCTGCACCCAATTTGTTGCGACGTACGGAATCCATTCCCTGCTCGTAGAGTGTAGCCACCTTGAATGCGTTGGTACCGGGCTTAGGATTTGTAGCAGCCAAACCTGTCACGATGCGACGGACACGATTATTGCTGGAGTCACTAAGGATGTTGAAAGCACCGTAGCGAGAATACTCCGGTGTGAGAGGATGGGAATCCATCCAACCTTTGTTTACGTGACGATAGAAATCCTGCGAAGCAGGAGTGTTGGGATCAACTCCTTTGGGGTCGAGGCTCTTCAGGTGTTCGGCATTCATGCCGAAGCAAGCACCTGAAGCAATGAAAATTGCAAGAAGATTCTTAAGTTTCATTCTTCTGAGATATTAATTTATTGATTATGGTTTTTGATTTCAATTCAGTTTCAGTCCATTCCGAAACAGGATCAGATGTTGCGAGAATCCCTCCTCCCGAATAGATGCACACTGCATCGGGAGTACATTTTGCGCAACGGAGTATTACATAGAATGCAGATTGCCCATTGATATGGTTTGGTCCGCAGAAGCCACCATACATCTCTCTGGGAAATTTCTCCAATTCAGAAATTAGTCTTAGTGATTCTTCCCGATCGCTGCCGCAAACAGCCGGAGTGGGAGAGAGCACTGCTAATAAGTCGGAAACTTCCGTATTGATGTCGGTGCCATGTCGGAGAAGTTCTGCATTGATCGGGGTGCACAGATGCTCCACAGCTCCTGCTCTTTTCGTAAATGTAGGTGATATTTTGACATTACAGCAACTCTCATCAAGACATTTCTTGATGAAATCGGTTACAAGTTGTTGCTCTTCTATGTTCTTATCGTCCCAATTATCGGTTGAGAAAGCCCCTCTGGTACCGGCAAGTGCCATGGTGGAGATTTTGACTCCATCAACTTTAAGAAGGAGTTCAGGGGAAGCACCTAACCATGTTCCCGTTTCTGAGGAGGAAAATGCAAAAACGAAAGCGTCGTCATAAGCAGCGCATAATGCATTGAAAGTGGATATGATGTCTACAGCCTGATTAATGCGAAATGCCCTTGCTGCCACTGTCTTTCCTTGCCTACCATCAAGATTACCAATAATCGAGGATACTTCAAGGAGATATTCTTCTTTAGTGGTCGATGGAGTTAAGATGGATTTCTCCGGCGTCAAATCCGACTCATCCGGCTTAAAATCATTTGGAATAGTCAGCATGCCGGCTTGTGGATTGCTGAATGGGGAGATGACGAAACCATTGCTGAAGCCCTTTACAAGCCTCAGTGATGCCCCGCAGAAAGTCTCTGCAATGTTGGGAAGTCTATACCTATACCAATTCACCGAACAGTTCAAAGGGCTCCGCCCCAGTGATTTTGACATTAATAAATTCTCCCGGTTCGGCGACAGTATCTTTCACATATATTTCCGGATCAACTTCCGGAGAGTCCCATTGGGAGCGCCCGATACGTGTGTCACCTTCAATTCTGTCGACCAACATTTTGACGGTCTGCCCTATCATTTCTTTATTATGTTGGTAAGCAATTTCCTGCTGCAGTTCCATCAATTGGTCAAGCCGTTTTTGCTTCAATTCATCTGGAACGTTATCTTCAAGATTTTTGGCGGCCCAAGTGTCGTCTTCCTCGCTATATGCGAAAGCACCCATCCTTTCGAATCTTTGCTCTCTTACGAATTCAAGCAATTCCTTAAATTCTTGTTCCCCTTCGCCGGGGAAACCAACCATGAGGGTCGTTCTAATCTTGATATCCGGAACTCTCTTTCTCATTTCAGCCAGTAGTTCCCGTGTCTTTTCACTATCTATATGCCGGCGCATGTTCTCAAGCACCGGGGTTGATATATGCTGAAGGGCTATATCGATATATTTGCATACGTTCTCATGACGGGCCATCACATCGAGAATTTCCATCGGAAAATCAGAAGGATATGCATAATGTAGGCGTATCCATTCCACACCCTCAATTCCTGCCATTTTGTCGATTAGTTCAGGAAGATAATGTTTTCCGTAAAGATCTGTTCCATAGCTACTGAGATCCTGGGCTATTATGTTGAATTCCTTCACACCTTTTCCAACAAGATCTTTCACCTCTTCAAGTATCTCCTCAATTGGACGCGAAGTATGGCGCCCGGTAATTAGCGGGATGGCACAGAATGCGCAGAAACGGTTGCATCCTTCTGATATTTTAAGATAGGTGGAGTAGTCCGGAGTGGTCAGTGTGCGTTCCCATTCGCGTGGTATATCGCCATTTGTATTTGTTCTGTCAGGAAGATTTAAGATGAAATCTTTCCAATCGAATTTTCCATACCATACATCCACTTCCGGTATCTCCTGCTTAAGATCATCCATGTATCTCTGAGAGAGACAGCCCATGACAACCAATTTGCCTATTTTCCCGCTTTTTTTTAGATTTCCGAGCTGTAGGATCATATCGATTGATTCCTCCTTCGCATCCTGAATGAAGCCACAAGTATTCACCACGACCCATTCGCCTTGTGGCGATTCCGGATCGTGGTTCACTTCATATCCTTTGGCAGTAAGACGTCGTAAAAGGCGTTCGCTATCTATCAGATTCTTGCTGCATCCAAGAGAAATGACATCTATCAGCCCCTTTTTATAATTTAAGTTTTGCAAACTGAACTTAATGTTTAGAAATGTAGGAGTTAAATGTTTATTTTTACTTTGTAGCGTTGCCAAAGAGTGACTTTACAAATTCCTCGCTGTCGAAAATCTGAAGATCATTCATTTTTTCGCCTACACCGATATATTTTACAGGAACGTTGAACTGGTCGCTGATACCTATTACAACACCACCTTTGGCTGTACCGTCAAGTTTTGTCACGGCAAGGGCATTTACTTCAGTAGCTGCGATGAATTGCTTTGCCTGTTCGAAAGCATTTTGTCCGGTACTGCCGTCAAGCACAAGGAGCACTTCATGAGGAGCTTCAGGAACAACCTTTTTCATTACATTTTTAACCTTTGTCATCTCGTTCATAAGACCAATCTTGTTATGAAGTCTACCTGCAGTATCGATGATGACTACGTCAGCACCCTGTGCTTTTGCACTGCTGAGAGTGTCGAAAGCGACAGCTGCAGGATCACTTCCCATCTTTTGCTTGATGACAGGCACCCCGGCACGTTCACCCCAGATATCGAGTTGCTCAATGGCAGCGGCCCGGAATGTGTCGGCAGCTCCGAGAATTACTTTATTTCCGGCGGCTTTATATTGATGAGCGAGTTTGCCTATGGTTGTGGTCTTGCCCACTCCGTTGACACCGACAACCATGATGACATACGGCTTTTTATCATCCGGCACTTCAAAGTCACCGAGTTCCGGATTCTTGTCAGGACGAGCAAGCATCTGGGATATTTCTTCACAAAGTATATCGTTGAGTTCAGATGAATTGACGTATTTATCTTGAGCAACTCGTTCCTCAAGTCGTCTGATTATCTTTAAAGAAGTGTCAACACCCATATCGGAAGTGATGAAAACTTCTTCAAGATTGTCAAGAACTTCATCATCAATTTTGGATTTTCCTGCTATAGCACGTGTTATCTTGTCCCATACACCTTTTTTTGTCTTTTCAAGGCCGGAATCAAGCTGCTCCTTTTTTTCTTTAGAAAAAATTTTTTTAAAGAATCCCATTGCTTTCGGTTTTAATATTGCAAAATTAGTGTTTTTTCTTGAAATGCACAAATATCGTGCCAAATATATCTCACTAATGCAGTCGGTTTGTCTCTGAATAAGTAGCGCGCAAAAATTAATTAATGATATGATAAATGCGAGATAACCTGAAGGGAAGTTAGCTTCTACTTATGCCTATTTCTTTAACATGTTTGATACACTTCGGGAGTTCCTTAGCGTAATGGGTAACAAAAATTAATGAAGATCCATTCTTTTCTATCAATTGAGAAATAATGTTAATGATCCTTGTTTTATGATTTCGGTCAAGTCCGTGTAGAGGTTCGTCAAGCACCAGGAGTTCCGGTTGCTTTGCAAGAGCTCTTGCAAGAAGTACAATTCGTTGCTCACCTGAAGACAAATCATTAAACATTCTATCATAAAGATGGCTTATTTCCAGCGCTTTCATCCAGCAGTCAGCAATAGCTTGTTCTTCGATGGTTGATTTTCTGTATCGGTTGAGCGAGTTGCGCATTCCTTGGATAATTATCTCTTTAACAGAATCGTTTGATTTGAAATACAGCTGCATTTCAGGACAAATATAACCTATGGCATCTTTTATTTCCCAGATGCTTTCTCCACTGCCACGTTTACGGTCAAACAAGGTGATGTCGTTAGCGTAACCTTGTGGGTTATCAGCACAAATCATGCTTAGCAACAAGGATTTGCCCGATCCGTTCGGACCTTTTAACGACCAAGATTCTCCACGGCGAACAGTCCAGTTGAATTTCTCGAAAATTGTTTTGTCACCATATCTTGCATGACCGTCTTTTATAGAGAAGACTACCTCGCAAGTTCCGTATAAAGCTGGTGAAGATTTAACAGGTAGCTGTATTTCTTGATAATCGCTGTTCTCCCTATCATGTTTTAGGAAGAGAGAAATATCTCTTTTATCGGTAATTGGAAATCCTATTTTGCAGTTATTCATTTCAATTATAGAATCCACATAATCGGGGATGTCTTCTGCATCACATAAAAGAAATGCTACGGATACATCATTTTCCCGCATCTGCACTATGGCTTCATCAAAATCGGAGCGAGACTCGGCGTCAAGACCAATATATGGATTGTCAAGTATAAGCAAGTCAGGGCAGTCGCAAAGAGCATTAATAATCAAGAGTTTTCTTAGCTCTCCACTTGAAAGATAATTAATTTTCTTAAAATCTATATTATTCAAATGAAAAACTTCTGAATATTTAATCCAAACAGGAGAGTTAAGTTTTTTATTGAAAATAACCCCTACGGTAGGCACATATTCGTTGGCAGTTGCTTCCATTCTTTGGTGATAATATTGCACATCAATTCCTGTAAATGAATGGATGTCAGTGAATGTAAGCATCCTGATACGCGAAATACTGTCGCTAAACCCCAATCGGTTGCCATAAGCATAGCGACCTTTTGCGATAATATTGCCTAATGTGGTTTTCCCACTGCCATTATTTCCAACTATAGCAGTGATACCCTTGCATAAACCACCTTTTGATGAGTTATCAAGAGATACTTTTCCATAACCTAATCGTTCGCTGTCGAACGATATGATAAAGTCATTTCTGTCTATCATACAAAAACTTATTTGGATGATATGATTTAATGAATATATATTAGAGATATTTTCAAGTCTGTCTACCTGCTAAATAAAAAGAAGATCAACTCGTTGTTTCTCCACTTACAGTGTGATGTATGGTGAAAATGGATCATTAAGATGGATGATACGTTGGTTGGAACTGCCGCGGAACTGAAGATCCGGATCGCGGAGTGATTCGATAAAAGGTCCATCCACTATGGTGTCGATCCATTGCAGTGGTTTTGAGAGGGCAGGGGAGGCGAGTATTTCTTCCATTGTGAATCCGCTGTAAAGCCACACGGTATGACCGGCTTCCTTTATTTCTTTTGCCAGATATGCTATTTGTGATGCTTGGTAAAGAGGATCACCTCCGGTAAAAGTGACATCGAAGTCTTCTTCCATAACTACATCCATTATTTCTGAAATAGTCATTTCCTTACCGGCGTTAAAATCCCAGGATTGAGGATTGTGGCAACCGGGACATCTATGTTCACAACCGGCAAAATAGATTGCGGTCCGGAATCCCGGACCGTCAACAGTTGTGCCTCGTACAATATCGAGTACCTTCAATTTTATATCTTCCATCTAAATAACAATGGATTATTTGTGAACTACACGGTCTTTGAGTTCTGCAAGTTTTCCGGAATTCCAGCGATCGGTTGTGCCTACGAGGTATCCGGTAATTCGTTGGATAGTCTCAAATTTTGTGCCACATTTGGGACAGTTTTTCACATTCTTTTCTGCGTTCTCATATCCGCACTTGGGGCAATGATTACGGTTGTGGTTAACTGAGCCATAACCCATGTTGTATTTATCCAGCATATCCACAATTTGCATTATGCATTCCTCGTTGTGCGTAGCGTCTCCGTCGATTTCGACATAGAAAATATGGCCGCCACGAGTGAGTTCATGATAAGGAGCCTCAATCTTTGCTTTATGACGGGGCGAGCAATGGTAGTAGACAGGCACATGGTTCGAATTGGTATAATAGTCCTTATCGGTGATACCTTCGAGGATTCCAAATGAAGCGCGGTCACGTTTGGTGAACCTGCCGCTAAGCCCTTCAGCGGGAGTGGCGATTACTGAATAGTTATGACCATAACGCTCGCTGAATTCGTTTGCTCTTGAGCGCATGTGACCAACGATTTTTAGACCGAGCGTCTGAGCCTCATCACTTTCGCCGTGATGTTTGCCTACAAGTGCTATGAGACATTCTGCAAGACCAATGAAGCCTATGCCGAGTGTTCCTTGATTGATGACGCTTTCTATGGTTTCGTTGGGCTTCAGGTTTTCTGATCCTTCCCATAACGTACCCATTACGAGTGGGAATTGCTTGGCAAGTGCAGTCTTCTGGAACTGGAATCTGTCGTCGAGCTGACGAGCTGTGATTTCAAGGATATCGTCAAGGCGTTCGAAGAATCTCTCCACTCGTTCTTTCTGATTCTTAATTCCCATGCATTCGATAGCCAGACGTACAATATTTATAGTAGTGAAAGATAGATTCCCTCGTCCAACCGATGTCTTTTTTCCGTATCTGTTCTCAAAGACACGAGTGCGGCATCCCATTGTAGCCACCTCATATTCAAAACGACGGGGATCGTCGGCTTTCCATAATTCATGCTGGTTGTAGGTTGCGTCAAGATTCAGGAAATTTGGAAAGAATCTCTTTGCCGCCACTTTACAGGCAAGCTTATAAAGATCATAGTTGGGATCTTCTGGCAGATAGCTGACGCCACGTTTCTTCTTCCAGATCTGGATGGGGAAGATGGCAGTTGATCCGTGTCCCACACCCTCATAGGTGCAGTTCAGTATTTCTCTGATCACGCAACGACCCTCGGCCGATGTGTCCGTGCCATAGTTAATAGAACTAAACACCACCTGATTTCCACCGCGTGAATGGATAGTGTTCATATTGTGGATGAACGCTTCCATAGATTGATGAACTCGCCCTACTGTGCGGTTTATTGCATGCTGGATAAACTTCTGGTCACCTTCCAATGAATTAAGATCTTCCTTTATAAAATCTTTTATTTCGGAATTATAGTATGCAGAAAGATCCTTGCCGGCAATAGGTTCGAGTATTTTTAATTCCTCAATGAATGCAGAACGCACGAATGGAGCCATGTAAAAATCGAATGCGGGAATTGCTTGTCCGCCGTGCATTTCGTTTTGGGCAGTCTCCATTGAAATGCAAGCGATGACACCGGCTGTCTCAATTCTTTTTGGAGCACGGCTTTCGGCATGACCGGAGATGAAGCCATTGTCGAGAAGATGGTCGAGAGGATGCTGCACGCATGTAAGACTCTTAGTGGGATAATAATCCTTGTCGTGAATATGAATATAATTGTTCTTTACAGCCTGCTTTACGTCGTCATCAAGAAGATAGTCGTCTACGAATGGCTTTGTGGTTTCAGAAGAGAACTTCATCATCATGCCGGCCGGTGTGTCGGCATTCATATTAGCATTCTCTCTGGTTATATCATTGCTTTTGGCTTCTATGATTTCAAGAAATATATCGTGAGTTTTTCCACGGCGCGCGATTGAGCGTTTGTCGCGATAGGCAATATAACGCTTGGCTACATCCTTACGCGAAGATTTCATGAGTTCTATCTCTACGCGATCCTGAATATCTTCCACTGTCATCCGTTCCTTGCCCGTCATGCCAATTCTGTCGGCAATGCGCTGGATGAGTGCCTCATCCTCACCTTGCTGGGTGGCAAGCATTGCTTTTCTAATAGCTGCTTTTATTTTTTCTTCATTGTAACCGACGATTCGTCCGTCACGCTTTTCTACAATCTGTATCATTGGAAGTCGTTAAAGTTGGTTCTTGTTTCGATTTGCAAAATTAAGAAATATATCCAAATTGACAAAAATATTCCTCAAAATTTTTTTCAAAATTTTACTTTTGGAAAACTTTTGAGGAATATTAAAATTGTAAAATACTATTAATCAATAGTAATGTATTTTGTTTTGGAAAACTTTGTTTTGTTATACGATTTGTGGAATTGTTTATTTGTCAATTATAAACGAATCTACGTCGAGCCATCCGCTGTCGTTGCTATGCCACGGACGAGTGCAGAAAACACCAACCTTAGCTCCAATCCAATGACCTTCACGCACATCCATCGGGCGTCCGAAATCAATGAACTTCTTTCCGTCAAAACTATATCGGAATGTTACAGTACATTTGTAATCGGGTTTCTGTGTTGGGTTCTTTTTCCCTGTCATCTTCACCACTGCCTGAAGATAAACTTGCTTGTCATTTTCAAGTTTCATGGCAGCGGTCTCAACTTCCACGCCTTTCTTGTTGGCATTTATACATTCTGTCTGAACAAGATATATACCATTTTCGCGACTTTCAAGAGCAAGGGTTGCAAAGTTGTAACCCATAACAGCTATTCCACCCTTTTCTCCTACCATCGCTTTGCCGTCTTTCACCCTGGGATGCAAAGATACTTTAGCTGTTGCGGTGAAATTTTCGTTCGGAAATTTCTGCATCAGAACATTGGGCATGTCATAAAGGTTGTTTGCCCCGGGAGTGTGATGCGAGAATAAACGCAAGGTTGAATTTTCTGCATCGCAAAAATACCATAGAGGCTGTGGATTTCCATTCCATTGCCATTGCAGGCCGAGTGTGTTTGAATCGAATTCGTCGCTGTCGGCCGGAGTTGCGATGGGATAATTCTTGCCAACATTAGGCTTTTTATATGTTCTGACCGGAATACCACGTCCGTCACCATCATTGTCAATACCTATTACAGGCCAACCATCTTCGTTCCACGCCATAGGCTCGAGATTCACAACTCGTCCGTAAGGTCCTTTGTCTTGAAAATGGATAAACCAATGTTCCTTGCCATCGGGAGTGTCGATCCATGCTCCCTGATGAGGGCCATTTATGTCAGTGTTTCCCTGTTCCATAACGTTGCGCTGCTCATAGGGTCCCCACGGATTCTTGCTACGCATCACTACTTGCCATCCAGTTGAAACACCGCCTGCAGGGGAAAAGATATAATACCAGTCACCGCGTTTATACATTTTAGCCCCCTCTATAGTCTCGTTTTCAAGATGACCATCATAGATCACACGGTCAACCCCGATCACACCGGTGGCATCAGGGGTCATCTCTATCATTCCGAGAATGCTCTTTACTCCGGCTCGGCTTCCGGCATATCCATGTGCGATGTATGCCCGACCATCTTCATCCCAGAATGGACACGGGTCAATCACTCCCACGGCAGGGTAAATCAGCCTGAGTGGACTCCACGGACCTTTGGGGTCAACAGCGTCAGCTACGTATATGCCCCGGTCAGGATCTCCATACATAACATAATACTTACCATTATGGAATCGGATTGAGGGTGCCCATACTCCGTTGCCATGGCTGACACCGTCGAACGCCTCATCTGGCAGTTTATCTGCAACAGCACCAACAAGGGTCCAGTTCACCAAGTCGTTTGAATGAAGAATCTGTAAAGCTGGGAGATTTGCGAAACTTGAGGAGGTCATGTAGTAGTCATTGCCGACTCTCACAACATCAGGGTCTGAGTAATCGGCATTAATTACCGGATTCATATATTTTCCATTGCCCAAGTCTGAAACGTAGGCTTTCGACACATCACCGTGTGCTGGAATTGTCATCAGGCATGAAAGTGCCGCGATAGACAACAGGGTTGTTTTTTTCATGATTGTATTTTGGTTTAGTTATTAAAATTCTTATTCCCATTTAAGTTCAACATTTCTTACTAATGTTGAGGAAGGTCCTGTAGAACCTGTGTGTTGTATGCAGAATCCTGTTAATCCATTTTCTTCCACCTCTGCTGAGATGTCAACTTCTTTCTTAGTCTCGCTACAACATGGTTTAACTTCAGGTGCATTCGTTAAAGCTGTAGCTCTCATGATTCCATTCTTTATGCTTACATTGATCGAACAAGTAGTACGGTAGCAGTTGCTCACAACACCTTCATTAATAACAGAAGTCATTCCCTTGTCGTATTTCACCAGTGAGAACCTTACAGCTCGGTCATGTTCCGGAGTTCTCTCTATGCGCAGGGCATACCCATCCAATGTTACAGGATCGAACTTGATACAAACATCCATATATTGAGTGGTGGCACTTCCAAAACCTTGTCCTCCGCTTTTGGCTGGCTCCACTAACAATGAAACATACATATCTTGACAGGAGTCTCGTTCTGGCAAATAGGAAAGCCGGGCCCCTTTTTCGGTTTGTACGAGACCTAAACCGGTACTTGCATCGAACCCTTTTCCATAATACCATCCGCTACCATCAGAGGCCTGCCATTCCACATTTTGTGTGTCATACGGTTTGAAGATATCAAAACACCATGCCCCGCGAATTCCGGGATTTCTCTTAGATATAGGAATATCTTTAAAATTGGTGGTCAGGAAAGATTCCGGAATATCATTAACTATCCTGCTGTCGCAGATATGGATAGGGTCAGACAATGAGAGTTCGCCTAATTCAGAATCCCTATATTTAGGAATCACGACAGCAACTAAATCACAACCCAGGTCAGCAGCTTTAGGAGTATAACAGCAATTTTCATCAGCAGTACGCTGCTGCAGCAAAATGGCATTGTTTGTTCCATTTGCACTATCGACTATACGGCCCCATAGAATAGTGCTTTCATCAATCCCCTTGCCACTCAGTTTATAGTCTGCACAGAATTGTTTGGAGAGGCTATCATACCTAACCAAGGGTTTCTTTTTGAATTCAGGTGCTTTGCGAAGGAATGGGTTGATATTCAGAGTCTGTTTGGCAGAAAGCCCGGAAGGATGTTCTATACATACTGTTTCGGTCTCGCTTAGTGGCTTTCTGTTGTTTGAAATATATTTGAGTTCATAAGGCTCACCTGCCGGATAACCACCCCATAAGAGGGGAGTAGCTACAATTATGGCGGTGTCATTTTGAGGTCGAAGCAAGGTCTTGTCGGACGCTACTCTAAGTTTGACGGGAATCCTTATGTCTTTTTCATTAATTACTCCATAGCGAGTATTATTATCCAAAGGAAACCATCCATCGGTTCCACCCAATAGATTCCTAAGGTTATAGCAATCTTCGGCGGGTGACTGAATCAAGAAGGCATCTTTAACATTAGAGGAGGACAATTCTTCCCACAAATCTGGTCTGGAAGAGTCGATTGTGTATGGCTTTCCGTTTAGGGTTACATTATGTTGATAGCATACATTATCAGAAATATCTCTTGTCCATCGGATATCAATAGGATTGTCGCATTTGAATCTCGTGTCAATTACCGTCACCTGACCGGGAACTTTTGTGAAATATTGAGTTCCTGTACAAAGGCTTGTGATGTCGCAGTTAATAAATACAGCACCCGTCTCTGCTGTCGAATAGAACGGTTTGCTGCTGAAGAAAGTAAATGAGCAATCAAGATAGATCGCACTGCCCGAGAGTGCGTCGTCAGTGCATTCAAAATAGCAGTTTTTGTATAGACTCCGACGTGCCCCGACGAATGGACATAGATTCAGGCGACTTATAAACCGACAGTTGTTTGCAAACAATTTTTCAGTGTCTTTGCAAATACCAATCTGAGCTTGCACTATGGCATCCTTTCGTTTGGGACGGTTGAATTCGCTATTGCGGGGATATTCGAGATTTACATTACAATAATTGCCAAAAGTAATGTTTTCTGTCGTAAGGCTCTTTCCATTAAAAAGAAACATAGTGAAATTGCCGATAGCTCCCTGAGTCTGACCACGGTTGACGGCAAAAACTACATCTTGAGGCGATTCAGACAAACCTATAATTTTAAGAGAGTCGCAGTCTATTTTTACAGCAAATGGAGTACCTCCTTTGTCTGTTTTTATTTCCGGATCATCAGGATCGTCAAGCCAATATACTGAAGGAGCAACAAGTAGCGTCACATTACCTTTTGCTGAGTTTATAATATTGAATGCTTCATTTGCATTTGTGATCGATTTTGGGATATCGTAGATATTCTCCTTATCAAGAAGAATTGTATTGTCGTCAAGAGTATACTCTTGACCGTTGAACGATATATTATCGGCAGCAAAAACTTCAAAGTTCATAAATACTATGAACAAAACGACAGCTGTCAGATATGTAAAAGCTCCCTTCATTGTCGATGAATCAGATTAATAACCAAATAGGGCTATCACTAAGCGCACTTACAGTTAGTTTGGAATCAGGAGCATACTTCTTAAGAAGAGCCTTGACAAGAATTGTTTGTGCCTCATTGACGTTTGGCCCGAGAAGAACCTCTATGTGTTTCAGCTTTTCCGGTTTGATAGGTACGTCAATGAAGGATACATTGTTAGGGACATTGAGCCTAATTAAATTGACAAATTCATTGTGGGTTACAACAGCATCTGTAAGGGTATAGGGCACAGCATATATCACAAATCTACTTTCGTCTTGGAATGCCCACTTATCTTTCCTGAATAATCCAACATATTTGCGCATCATGTCATCATCAATGTCGGTTGATGATGCCATACCTATTTTGTCTTCATATTCACGATAGGCTTCCTTATTTGCATAAGTCACATGATTATAGCAAATCTCATCGGATAAAGGAGGATAAATCCTTATAGGATTGAAAGTAACAGATATGGTTCCTGAAGAATCTTTCGACGGAATCTTATGATGAGAGGGTTGCGAAGGCACACTGAATGCAATTGACTGTTTGTCCCAATCTATGAAATCCTTATCCAATGCAATTCTGATTCCTATACCACCGGGAGCATAAGTATTCCATAACGGTATACTCTCGACAGGATTTTCTGACCAGCAAGAAACATAGGTATATGGACTACAGTTATATTGGTTCATCAGAAAAGTTTTTTCACAATGGTCTTCCATCATGTCGAGTCTGTTGAACCGAATTGTCTTATGCTTCAAAATTAGAGCAAGAGTCTCAATCGTTGTATAATGGTAGATTTTCATAAATGTTAAGGTTATATTTGCCGTCATTGCAAATTAGGTTCAAAATTAACTATAATTTTTGGGATTTGCAAATTTTATGCTTAACTTTGCATTAAGCAAATTTTTTAAGAAGATGAATAATTTTGTATTTTATCCTGCAACAAAATACGTCTTTGGTAAGGGCGTTGAAAATAAAGTTGCTGCTCAGCTTGAGGCGTTCGGCATGAAAAAGCCTCTTATAGTTTATGGAAAAGGATCAGTAATCAGATCCGGACTTCTCGACAGAGTCAAGAAATGTCTTGAAGATGCAGGCATTCAATACGCTGAACTCGGAGGTGTGCAACCTAACCCGGTTGATTCAAAAGTATATGAAGGTATTGAGATAGCAAAGAAAGAGAATATCGATTCCGTGCTTGCTGTAGGTGGCGGCAGTTCGATAGATACCGCTAAGGCTATAGCAGCAGCGGTGCCCTATGATGGGGACTTCTGGGATTTTTATTGTGGAAAAGCTAAGGTTGTCAAGGCATTGCCGGTTGGAGTTGTTTTGACTATTCCTGCCGCCGGCAGCGAGGGCTCTGGAAACACAGTAATAACTAAAATCGATGGTCTTCACAAGCTGGGAATGGGAAGTGATTTGCTTCGTCCAAAATTTGCACTCATGAACCCTGAACTTACGTTTACGCTTCCTCCTTATCAGACAGCTGCAGGGATTACAGACATGATGGCACACATCATGGAGCGTTATTTTTCCAATACCCCAAATGTTGAGATCACCGACCGTGTGGCAGAAGGTGTGCTTAAAGCCATAATTACAGAGGCTCCTAAAGTCATATCGAATCCGGAAGACTATGATGCAAGGGCAAACATTATGTGGAGCGGAACTCTTGCACACAATGGAGTATGCAGTGGAGGACGGGAGGAAGATTGGGCTACCCATGGCCTTGAGCACGAACTTAGTGCCGTGTATGACGTTACTCACGGAGCCGGTCTTGCTGTGATGTTCCCGGCATGGATGACGCATGCTATGGAGGAAAATCCCGGAAAGATTGCGCAATATGCACGTCGCGTGTTCGACATTGAAGAGTGTGACGACAAGAAAGCAGCAGCACTCGGTATTGAAGCCTTAAAAAAGTTCCTGTCTTCAATTGGTATGCCCACGAGCATGAAAGAACTTGGTATTGACAATCCCGATATTGATCTTTTGGCTAAGAAAGTTACAGAAAACAAAGGAGTAATCTTCGGTAATTATGTAAAGATAGATGAGCCAACAGCTGCAAAAATCTATTCCATCGCAAAATAATTACTATTTTCTTCAATCTTGTGAATAATCACAAGGCAGAAGTAAACAAGATTCAATAAAGGTCAGTGAAATCCACTGGCTTTTATTTTTTCCAGAAAGCAGGAGTAAAGAGCAGAATCACAGTATATAATTCAAGTCGTCCGGTAAGCATAATGAAACTCAAAATCCATTTTGCAGCATTAGGGATCATTGAAAAACAGCTTACTCCACATTGCACATCCGTTCCGATACCTGAATTTGATATGGCAGACAGGGAGAAGAAGAAACTGTCGTTGATAGGCACACCTAATATTGTCAGAATCAACCCTCCGATAAGCATTACAAGAAAATAAATGCAAAGGAATGCCAACACTTTCATTACTATTACATACGATGTGCCTTTACCATTGACTTTTACCGTCTTAATGGCAGATGGATACATGGTGCGATAGGTCTCATTTTTCAAAAATCTGGCCAAAATTATGAAGCGGTCAATTTTGGCGCCACCTGAAGTGCTTCCGGCGCACCCACCAATTGCCATGAACACTATCATGACAATATAGGCAACTGCTCCCCAATGAGGAAAATGGGGAACAACCAGGCCGGTTGAGGACAGTATTGAGACGCTCTGAAACAAGGGAACAATAGTCACTTCTTGCCATGTATGAGCATGCCCCTTACCAATAATTGATATGGTGAAAACAATAAAACCAAACAAGATGGTGATACAAAACCATTTGAATGCATCATTTTTTATCAATTTCTTGTAGTCACCATAGACTGTAGTGAATATAAGATTGAAATTCACTCCGCCAATGAACATGAAAAGAGTGAGAATAATAATTATATATGGACTGTTCCAGTCTCTGACGCTCATGTCATTTGTGGAAAAACCTCCGGTCGAAACAGTTGAAAGTCCGTGACATATTGCTTCAAATAAATTCATTCTGGATGCCCATAGAAGTAGAATGCATGTGATTGTTAGGCATATATATATTAACCAAAGACTTTTTGCCGTATTGCTAACTCTTGGGCGCAATTTGTCGTGAGTGATTCCGGTAACTTCCTCATTGAACATCAGCATTCCACCCTTGTTGTTGAGCATAGGCACGACAGCCAATGTGAAGAGAATTATTCCGAGTCCTCCTATCCATTGCAGAAGGCATCTCCATAGAAGCAGTGAATGAGGTATGGTTTCCAAAGTTGTCAATACAGATGCACCGGTTGTAGTGAATCCACTCATAGTTTCAAAAAAAGCATCACTTATAGAGTCATGGGTGCCACATAGCAGGAAAGGAATCATTCCGAACATCGACAGAATGACCCATATCAAGGCAGTAAGAAGAATTGCCTCCCTCTTTCCCATATCCCGGCTTTTAGGTCTGAGGCTCATAAGGACCATAGCCGAGACAAAAGTGATTGCCATTGATTTTATTATAGGCCTTATTTCAGAATCATGATAGATTATTGAGGTGATGAGTGGGAATATCATGAAGCCGGAAAGCACCATGAGCAACCAACCTATTGTGCGTAAAAGCATCCTGAGGTTGATATATGCATTGTGTTTGAGTCTCAATTGAACCACTTTTCTATTTTTGAAATTGAACCGGTCAGGCAGAACACGACAACTCGGTCACCGGCTTTTATCTGCGTCATACCTCCAATAAGTTCAGCTTTTCCATCCCTCAGAAGGGCAGCCAAAGTCATTCCCCAAGGAAGGTTAAGATCTTTTACGGGTGCTTTTGTTATCTTGGCTTTCTGTTTAACTTCAAGTTCACAAACCTCAGCATCCGCAAGAGCAAGGAACTTGGAATTAGACTCATCCGAATCAAGCAGTATCTGGAATATGCTGGAGGAGGCCATAAGTTTTTTATTAATAGATGTGCCTATGTTTAAATTTTCAGCAACACTGTAGAACTGAAGATTTTCCACATCTGCAATTGTCTTAGGGACTCCAAAATCTTTTGCTGTCAGGCAAGTGAGGATATTTGTCTCTGATTTGGAGGTCAATGCCATGAATGCATCATATTGATACACGTTGTTTTCCCTAAGCACTTCAACATCTCTTCCATCACCGTTTATTACTTCAATGTCGGGAATTTCTGTCGCAATGTATTCACATCTTTCCCTGTCAATATCTATCAGAGTGATGCTGTATTTGTCGTGAAATTCATAGCAAAATCTCAAAGCGATCTGACTACCGCCCATGATCATCACTTTCTTAATTATGCGTGTTTTCTTTCCGCACATTTCTCTTACTTCCTCGACGTATTCCGGTGTTGTGATGAAGTAGACAATATCATCTTTTTCTATGGTGTCATTACCGCCGGGAATCACGGTCTCCGCATTTCGTTTGATAGCAGCGACGTGGAAACGATGAGCCGAAACAGGCAGGTCGCGAAGCTTATGACCGCACAATTGGGAGTTGTCTCTAATTTTTACTCCGATCAACATAAGCTGTCCGTTGCCCATTTCTCCCCAATAACGTGCCCAATTGTGAGAGAGGGAAAGATCAATGGCTTGCGCGGCAAGATATTCCGGATATATGAGAGTGTCTATTCCAAGTTCTTTGAGAATCAATTTATTTTCTTTCTGCATGAACTCGTAGTTGTCGATTCTTGCCACAGTTTTTCTTACTCCAAGTTTTTTTGCTATGGAACAAGAAGTGATATTGCGTGTCTCAAAAGGTGTGACTGCAATATATAGATCAGCGTTATGGATTCCAGCCCTGCGCATAGTTGAAAATGAGGAGGTTGATCCATTGAGTGTCATGAGATTATAGTGGGAATCAAGATTGTCAAGTTTCTGCTGATCATTGTCAATCAGAATGATATCTTGATTCTCATTACTTAGCATCTTCGCGAGATGGGTACCCACCTCACCGGCACCTGCAATAATGATTTTCATAGCAAGTTGGTTAGTGGAGATCAGACAGAAGAGAGAGCACAGTGTTTTCTATACCATCAGCGTCATATCCACAATCGTGTTTCAGCTCAGCCACAGTACCGTGAGTCATCCATGAGTCAGGCGCTCCAAGTGTCTTGATTATTGGATTGAGGTGATTATCTCTGCACCATTCAGTGACGGCACTTCCAAAACCACCCTTGACGACACCATCCTCAATTGTAATGATCACATCGTGTGATGTTGCTATTTCCTTCAGAAGAGCTTCGTCAAGAGGCTTTACCCATACCATATCGTATACGTGAACATTGACTCCTTTCTTTTCAAGACTACTCTTGGCTTTTAATGTTTCATGAAGTATTGGACCGATTGTCAGAATAGCAACTTTTGCTTCCCCTGAATCAGAAATAATACGACCTTTTCCGATCTCTATTGCTTGCATTTCCGTTTCCCAATCTTTTGTCACGGCTTTACCTCTTGGATAGCGTATTGCCATTGGCCCATCTGACTGAAGTGATGTGAACATAAGATTGCGCAAAGTTTCCTCATCAGCCGGTGAAGCAACTTTTATATTTGGAATACATCTCAAAAAGGCAATATCAAGGAGTCCATGATGGGTCACGCCATCCTCACCAACTATACCGGCGCGGTCAATGCAGAATGTAACCGGGAGTCCTTGTATGCAGACATCGTTTACAATATTGTCGTAAGCTCTCTGAAGAAAAGTGGAATAAATAGCTGTAAACGGACGCTTCCCTCCAGTGGCAAGACCCGCTGAAAAAGTGACTGCATGTCCTTCTGATATTCCTACATCAAACGTACGTTCAGGAAATTCTGTAAGCATTCTTGATACAGAGGTGCCGCTTGGCATGGCAGCTGTTACACCCATGACGCGGTCATCTTTTTTAGCAAGTTCAACAAGAGTTCTTCCGAAAACTTCTTGCCAAGGAATAGGGCTGTCTTTAGAGTCTTTACAGATTTTTTCGCCGGTCTCAGGATCAAACATACCGGGTGCATGCCATTTTGCCGGATTATCTTCAGCCGGTTTGTATCCTTTGCCCTTCACTGTGTGCAGGTGAAGAAGTCGGGGAGTCTGCATATCCTTGATATCGGTCAGTATCTTTACAATCTTTACTACATCATGACCGTCAAAAGGACCAAAATATCGTATATTAAGACCTTCGAAAATATTCTGCTTTCCACTGACAAGACTCTTGATGGAATTGGCAAATCTTTGAATTCTGCCTTTCCCAGCTTCTGTCACAACTCCTTTATTGCGGAATGCATTGTAAAGCTTTGAACGCCATTTGTTGTAGCCTGCTGACGTTGACATCTCGGATAGATAAGAATGTAGACCACCAACATTGGCATCAATGCTCATTTCATTATCGTTCAATATGATGAGCAGATTGTTGGGATTGTTTGCCACATTATTTAGACCTTCAAATGCAAGGCCACCACTTATAGAAGCGTCGCCTATTATTGCAACAGTCTTAGAGTTCTCTCTACCGGGTGTATTTCTATCGGCAATCGCTCTGCCGAGCGCTGCTGAGATCGAGTTTGATGCATGACCAGTCACGAAAGTATCGTAATCAGATTCAAGAGGGGAGGGGAATCCGCTAATCCCCCCTTTTTTCCTTTGATTAGCAAAAGCTTCTTTTCTTCCTGTCAATATCTTGTGGGCATAAGCCTGATGGCCTACATCCCAGAAAAGATGGTCTGAGGGAGTGTCGTAGACATAATGTAGAGCTACTATTATATCAACAGCACCCATGCTTGAAGCAAAGTGACCCGGATTGACAGAGAGATGATCTATGAGGAATCTTCTGATATCTGCGCACAGTTCCGGGAGCTGGTCGATTCTCAGTTTTCTGACATCGGCTGGCGTTGATATGCTATCCAGAAGTCCGTAACCGGAAGTTCTGGGTGTATGAGAAATATTTACAGTATCCTGTTCCATTACTGCTGTTTTTTTTCACCCCTGATATACTTTTTATATAGGGGAACAAAAATTATGATACCGCTCATAGCAGCTATCAGGATGTTTTTCAAGTTAAATCCATCAGCTGACGTGAGTAGCCCAAAACACAGCCATACCCACAATATAAAGAGTATGGCAAGACCTGCAATTCGAGTCGGTTTCATTTCAAACGCGAAGTTAACAAATTTTTTTGAAATAATCCGATTTTTTTTACTAATTTTGTACTCCTATACAATGATTAGGTAACAAAGCATCATAAATTAGCCACGCTATAGCCGTCCCTATGAAAAAATATTATAATTATTCTCCAGAGATTCCAACTAACGACGAACCTACGGAAGTCAATGATACTGAAGAGAAGGCTCCCGTCGAGCCCCAAGCCGGTAGAAGGCGTCGCAGACCCGTCAAGACCGGGGTTAGTGAGACTGTATCTGATTCTAAGAAAACGTCATCTCGAGAAGCTTCTGTTCAACAGACAGCGGAGCCTGCTGTTTCAGTTTGGTCTCAGGTAAAAGACTGGATGAATTCTGCAGTCACGAGGTCGGTTGTGGGAATTATTTTAGGTGGACTTGGATTTTGGTTTGCCATTGCTTTTTTGTCTTATTTCAGCAATTGTGTGGCGGACCAAAGTGCAGTCGTGAATGGTGCTTCCGCTGCATCTGAGACCATAGGAAATGATGCCGGGGAAGGTGGAGCCAGACTTACCGAATTGCTGATAAATCAAGGCTTTGGTGTAGGGGCGGGAGTTCTTGTAGTTTGGCTTATTTGCATGTCGCTCAAGCTGCTGGTTGGATATCCAAGATTCAGAACTCTTGATTTTACCATAAAGTCTCTTATTGCTTTCATATCTCTGAGCGTAGTGATAGGAATGCTATCAATAGGACTTGACACGGAGGTCAACTGGGGTGGATACCATGGAAGATATATTAATGAAATAATATATAAATATATCGGATGGAGTGGGGCTATCATTCTTTCTGTAGTGCTTATTGCCATTTTTGTGGTGATATGTCTTAGAGATGCTATAAAGTGGATGATGAAAAAGAAACGTTCTTATGATGAGAAGCGTCGAGTTCAACGTGAGATAGAAGCCGCACAGCAAAAACGTGATTCAGAACTGGTGGAGGAGCAGAATCTTGAATCTGATGGGGCTGATTCTGATAAATTTACTCAAATTCCGGATGATGAAAACAGGATAAAAGAGACATTGGAGAATGTTGAGTTTGACCCGGATGCCGATACTATATTGGATCTAACTGATATAGAGGAAGATGAAGAATACGAAACTAAGTTAGACGATGATCTTCAAGATGACCAGGATTCTCTTGCCATATATGAAGAACCTGTTGATTATGCCCTTCAGGACAAAACTATAGATGGTAAGGCTGATATTGAGGAGGTTAATTCCCTTGAATCTGTCAAAGAGGAACATATTCATACCATACAATCAGGATCTGACGTTGATAAGGTAGATGCTGTTGATGTGGATGCTGTCAAGGAATCTGAACCAGCCTCTGCCACTTATGCTTATCAAATAGACAACAGTGATCAACCCAAGGTGTTTGACAATGACATTTCATCAGAACCAAAAGAAGAATATGATGAAAAAGAAGATATAAGTTCTGCTGATGTAATGACAGTTAATGTGAATCAGATAGAGAAAGGATCTTCTGACACCGGTGTGTCCTATGATACAGGACTCTTTACACATGAATATAAGTTTCCTCCTTTGGAATATCTGCGTGCCGGAGAGGATAAGATTTCAGTTGATATAGATGAGCAGAAAGAAAATAAGGATAAGATTAAGCAGACTCTGCTTGATTTTGGCATTCCGATCACCAGTATAGATGCTACTGTTGGTCCAACTGTGACACTCTATGAAATACGTCCCGATGCAGGAGTGAAGATTGCAAAGATTCGTGGGTTGGTAGATGACATTGCTCTTTCGCTTGCAGCTAAAGGAGTTAGAATAATAGCACCTATACCCGGGAAAGGCACTGTTGGTATAGAAGTTGCTAACAAGGATGCTCAGACGGTTTCGATGAGGACTATCATCCAATCAAAGTCTTATCAAGGTACCAAATTCAAGCTTCCGGTTGCTCTTGGATCTACTATATCCAATGATGTTTATATTGCAGACCTTGCAAAAATGCCACATTTGCTCGTGGCTGGTGCTACGGGTCAAGGTAAATCTGTTGGTCTTAACGCAATTATCACATCGCTTCTCTATTCAAAACGGCCGGAAGAACTTAAATTTGTAATGGTCGACCCCAAGCGCGTGGAGTTCTCACTCTACTCAAAGATTGAAAAATACTATCTTGCAAAGATACCTGACAGTCCTCAACCAATCATTACCAACATGGAGAATGTAGTGGCGACTTTAAGCTCTCTGTGTGTTGAGATGGATGAGCGCTATAAGCTTCTTGAGAAAGCATTTGTGAGACAAGTGACTGAATATAACGAAAAGTTTAGGGCCAATAAACTTAATCCACAGGAAGGACACAGGTTCATGCCCTATATTGTGGTGATAATAGATGAGTTTGCCGACCTTATCATGACAGCTGGTAAAGAAGTGGAAATCCCTATTGCTCGTCTTGCTCAGCTTGCACGAGCGGTCGGTATACATGTCATTATTGCGACTCAGCGCCCTTCTACCAATGTGATCACCGGTATGATTAAAGCCAATTTCCCGGTGAGAATCGCATTTAAGGTTAGTTCTGGAGTGGATTCAAAGACAATTCTTGATGCAACGGGAGCACAGCAACTTATAGGACGTGGAGATATGCTCATAAGCAATAATGGGGAAATGGTGCGTGTGCAGTGTGCCTTTGTTGATACTCCTGAGGTGGAAGAGGTTTGCGACTATATTGCCCGTCAGCCTTATCCTCAGGGTCCATATATGCTTCCGGAACCACAAGTGGGTGGTGATGGAGAAGCATCTGATTTAGATGCTGCATCCATGAGCAAGAGAGATACCCTTTTTGAAGAAGTTGCCCGTCAGGTGGTTATGAGTGGTACCGCTTCAACTTCGGCTGTGCAAAGACGTTATGAAATTGGTTATAACAGAGCGGGCCGAATCATGGACCAGCTTGAATTTTATGGAATTGTGGGTCCTGCTACCGGTGGTAAGCCACGTAATGTGCTGGTTGATGCAAGTACATTGGAGGGGATACTGGCATCTTTGAATTGATTGGTTATAAAATTTTATATATGTTAGTGCCTATGAGAAACCTCAGATATATATTGCTGTTGATAGCAATGATTGTAGCTTATCCATTAATTCATGCAGCTGAGACAGCTGATCAGGTGTTGAAGAGGGCTGCCGCCGGAATTAATGGAGCCAACGGTTTGTCGGCAACATTCAATATAGATTATGGAACTCAAAAACTTTCTGGTACTTTGAAAGCTTCCGGAAAGATGTTTGTTTTGTTGACTTCTTCCACATCTACTTGGTATGATGGAAAAAACATGTGGACGTATAATGCGGGAAACCACGAGACTACTTTGATGACTCCCACCGCCGAAGAGGTGGCTGAAGCAAATCCTCTGTCATTGGTTAATTCATATTCCTCGCTCTTTATTGCATCCTTCGCCAAAAGTCAGACTAAAGGAAGCAAGACAATATTGCTCACACCTAAATCGAAGCGCTCTGGTTACAAAAGTGTTCATGTAACTATACCGGATGGATCAAACTTTCCTTCTAAATTGGTGGTTGTTCCTTCATCCGGAAAGACAGTTACAATCATCATATCCAATGTCAAGAGTTCGCAAAAACTGCCGGTTTCATCGTTCGTTTATCCAAAATCTAAGTATCCAAAAGTTGAGATTATCGATTTAAGATAGTTTACTCTGAAAAAATTTAGGTCTTAATAAGAAAATAATCTTTCTGTTTGTTATAATTTAAGATAAACATTTTTTCGGCAGGTTGAATATTTTCATTACGCCGGTATAACAATAAAATTAAAAATTATGGCTACTGTAAAAGTATTAGTGATAGGTTCAGGTCCTGCAGGATATACGGCAGGCATTTATGCTGGTAGAGCAAATCTTAATCCTGTAATTTATGAAGGCAATCAGCCCGGAGGGCAGCTTACACAAACAACAGAAATTGAAAATTTTCCCGGATATCCTGAAGGTATCGGTGGTATGGAGATGATGGATCAGCTACGTAAGCAAGCCGAGCGATTTGGTGCTGAAGTACGTCCGCGGAATATCGAGAGCGTTGATTTGTCAAAACGTCCGTTTGTGGCAATTGATGACCATGGTGATGAAATTATAGCTAACACTGTTATCATAAGTACCGGAGCAACTGCCAAGTATCTTGGGATTCCAGATGAGATTAAATATCAGGGAATGGGCGTCAGTGCTTGTGCGGTGTGCGACGGTTTCTTTTATCGTAAGAAAGATGTTGCCGTAGTTGGTGGTGGTGATACAGCTTGTGAAGAGGCTTTGTATTTATCGTCACTCTGTAATAAGGTGTATCTGATTGTGCGCAAGTCGTTCCTTCGTGCAAGTGATGTGATGAGGAAGCGCGTTGTCAATACTCCTAATATTGAAATCCTTTTTGAATGTAATGTTACAGGACTGTTTGGAGATGAGGTAGTGGAAGGAGCACACGTTGTCCGTGCAGTAGGAACTCCCCAGGAAGACCACTTTGATATTAAGATAGATGGCTTTTTCCTTGGAATTGGACACACGCCAAATACCAAATTCCTTAATGGTCAGATAGATCTTGATGAGCAGGGTTATATTAAGGTTAAGGGAGACACTACTGAAACAAATGTAGAAGGAGTGTTTGCTGCCGGGGATGTTGCAGACCCTCGCTATCGACAGGCTATTGTAGCTGCCGGAAGCGGCGCTAAGGCTGCTCTTGATGCAGAGCATTTCCTCACAGAACATTCAGAATTATAATATTTATTATATGGCTCCTGACAACAAGACTTACAATTCGGAAAAGCAGAGACTGCTTGATGAACGATATCTACGGATGTCGCAGATCTGGAGTGAAAATTCTTATTGTATACGCCGCAAGGTTGGTGCTTTAATTGTAAGAGAAAATACGATAATTTCCGATGGATTTAATGGCACTCCCTCAGGATTTCCAAATGTATGTGAGGAAAATAATGTCACATTCCCTTATGTGCTACATGCAGAAGCAAATGCTATCACAAAAGTGGCACGAAGCAATAATTCAAGTGAGGGGGCCACGCTATATGTAACGGCCTCTCCTTGCATGGAATGCAGCAAATTGATTATTCAGGCCGGGATTAAGAGAGTGGTGTTTTCAGATCTCTATAGAATTCAAGACGGAATAGACCTATTGAGGAAAGCTGGCATAGAAGTTGTGCACATGCCGATTGACAATGAATAGTATATATAAATGAGCAAGAAAAGAAACATAGGGCTTGTGTTGATTCCGATTGTTCTTGCAGTCGGGATTGTTGGTGGTGTCTTCATTGGAAAATATCTTTCTGTAAGCAGAATGTCTCCGGCTGAGGCTAAATTGAGGACCATAATAGATCTTATAGATAACGAGTATGTTGATCGGATAGATGTTGATTCTCTTTTGGCGTCTGTTGTGCCGGAATTGCTTGCCGGTCTTGATCCTCATTCAGTATATTTCACTCCTGCTGAATTAAAATCTGCCAATGAAGATATGGACGGTCATTTTTCAGGGGTAGGTGTCTCTTTTCAGATTGTCAATGACTCTGTAGTTGTAGTTGATGTCATAGCGGGCGGCCCGGCAGAAAAGGTAGGATTGATGAACGGTGATAAAATAGTGGCAGCTAATGATTCCATATTGACCGGAAAAAAAGCAACCCAAGAAAATGTGTTCAAGACCTTACGCGGTCCTAAAGGAAGTAAGGTAAATCTCAAGGTTAAAAGATCTAACTCAACAAAGCTGCTTGATTTTGAAGTGGTTCGTGATGATATTCCTGTCAATAGCGTAGATGCTGTTTATATTGCTGATTCAGATAATGGAGTTGGTTATCTAAAAGTATCAAAATTTGGTAGGAATACATTTGAAGAGTTCTATATGGCACTTCATCAGCTTGCGGCAGAGGGTGCGAAAAGCTTTGTTATCGATCTTCGTGGGAACTCCGGAGGTTTCCTTGATCAAGTTATCCTGATGGCAAATGAATTCTTACCTGACGACCGTATAATAGTCAGTACCAATGGCAAATTGAGCGAGAACAGGAGTATCGCAATGAGTGATGGTAGTGGTCATTTCCAGAATATACCTATTGCTGTTCTAATTGATGAGTACTCTGCCTCTGCCTCTGAAATATTTGCCGGTGCTATTCAGGATAACGACAGGGGTTTAGTAATCGGTCGCAGATCGTTTGGAAAAGGTCTTGTGCAGCATCAGATAGAGCTTCCCGATAGCAGTGCCATACGCCTTACAGTTGCTCGTTACTATACGCCGTCGGGCCGTTGCATACAGAAACCTTATGAGAGAGGTGCAGATGGTAAATATGTAATGGATATCGTCGACCGCTTTGAGCATGGGGAGTTTTATAATGCCGATAGCATAAAGCTTGACAAAAGCAAGCTTTTCCTTACCAATGGTGGTAGGAAAGTTTATGGAGGGGGCGGAATCATGCCCGATGTATTTGTTCCGGAAGATACGATCGGATTCACTTCATATTATGTTAGTGTAAGTAACAAGGGCTTGATAACCAAGTATGCATTTGAGGTTGCCGAGAAATATAGGTCGGTAACAAAAAATGTTAAGACAATAGAGGAACTTGAAAGAGTCATTCCAAGAGATCAGACACTTCTTGAAGGGTTCGTAGATTATGCTGCAAGTAATGGTGTGCCGGCCCGTTGGTATTATATAAACAAGAGCCGTGGTGTGATCCTAAATCTTCTTAAGGCTCAGATTGCCCGTAATGTGCTTGGCTATAATGGCTTGATTCAGAT
The DNA here is from genome assembly GCA_964421525.1 of uncultured Sangeribacter sp. Taxonomy (GTDB): domain Bacteria; phylum Bacteroidota; class Bacteroidia; order Bacteroidales; family Muribaculaceae; genus Lepagella. The sequence goes on from CAYQXG010000001.1 coordinate 54,998, forward strand.
GCTAAATCAGGAGGATGTTACCGTCAAGAAGGCAATCGAGCTTCTAAATGATGGTAAAAGTGCCGTGTCGCTTGTCCCTCCGCAAAATGCCGGCTCTCATATTTATGATAATAAACTTAATCTATATAAAACACACGATAATTTTGAAATATGGAGAAATCAGAAATTCGCAGAAAGATAAAGAATCTCCGCATGATGCTTTTGGAGAGAGAGAAGGAGAGTGCTGCAGAGGAAGTGTTTTCCCAGCTTGAGAAAACAGCTGCATTCATCATGGCAGAGAATATTTTAATGTATCATTCATTACCGGATGAGCTTTCCACTATTAAGTTCCTCAGGAAATGGCATGATAGAAAACGATTCTTCTTGCCAAGGGTCAATGGAGTCAATCTTGACATTCTTCCCTATGAGGAGACCCGTCTTGAGCTTGGTTCTTTTCATATAGAGGAACCTACAGGCGACGATATTGCTGATGTGGAAGATATCGAGCTCATGATTATTCCTGCAGTTGCATTCGATCGTAAGGGAAACCGGCTCGGAAGAGGCAAAGGATTCTATGACAGACTACTTGCATCTTCTAAAGCAACAAAAATCGGAGTCGGATACGAGTTCCAACTTTTTGATTCAATTCCTTCAGAACCGCATGATGTGGCAATGGATATGGTTATCACGCAAAAAACTTTGATAAAATTGTAATTTTTCAGAAGTTTTTGCGTCTAATGATACGAAAGGCTAATAAGCCTAATAGGTCCGGTTGGGCTTATTAGGCTTATCGTGCGAAACGATAGTAATAATTTTAACAATAATAGCAACATGAAAAGACTGACCAGTCTGGCGACACTGATATTAATGTTTGTGTTTGCCTTTGCCCAACAGCTACCGATGACGCCGTTGGATCTAAATCCTAATGTGAAGTCCGGAAAACTTCCAAATGGACTCACATATTACATTATGCACAATGAGCAACCTAAGGATCGTGCGAATTTCTATATCGCACAGAAGGTTGGAAGTACACTTGAGAATCAGGATCAATTAGGACTTGCCCATTTCCTTGAGCACATGGCTTTTAACGGAATCACACACTATCCGGGCAAAAATATGATCAATTATCTGGAATCGAAGGGTATTCGTTTTGGAGCTGACATCAATGCCTACACTTCTTTTGACGAGACTGTATATAACATCGATAATGTGATAACAACCGACAAACCACTGATGGATAGCGTACTTCTTGTGATCCGCGACTGGTGTGACGGTATTCTTCTTGAGTCTGATGAGATTGAAGCCGAAAGGGGAGTGATCAACGAGGAATGGCGTTCGCGCAACAATGCACAGATTCGCCAGTATGAGGCATTGCTGCCGCAGATTTTTAAAGAGTATCAATATCAGCAGATGCCTATAGGCAAGATGGAGGTTGTGATGAACTTTAAGCCTGAGACTCTTAGATCATACTATAAGAAATGGTATCGTCCTGATCTTCAGGGAATAGTTATCGTCGGTGATTTCGATGCCGACGAGATGGAGCGTAAGGTAATTGATTTATTCTCAACAGTTGTCATGCCTGAAAATGCCGCACCTCGCGAATATGTGACAATTAGCGATAATAAGGAACCAATATATGTGCATTTTGAGGATGCCGAACTTCCCGCCACCTATGTAATGACCTTCTTCAAACAAGATAAGTTGCCATGGGAGATGAGAAATACTGTAGAAGGATTCATGTCTGACGCTCTTATCAAGACAGTGTTCATAAAGATGCTTCAGGACAGATTGACTGAATATCAGAGCGATCCCGAATGTCCGTATGCTGCCGCTCAGATTGATTTAGGTGATTTTTTGGTTGCCTCAACAAAAGATGCATTCCAAATTGTTGTAGTACCCAAGGGTGATATCCTTACTGCTTATAAATCAGCAATGGGTATTGTGGCAAGGGCATGTAAGACAGGTTTTACACAGACTGAACTTGAGCGTGCGAATGCTGATCTTCTTAATTCCTATGAAAAGAGCTTTAACGAAAAGGACAAGACCTACAACGCAACTTATGGCAGGGAATTGATCCGTCATTTCATAAGTAATGAGGCTACTCCCGGCATTGAAAAAGAGCTTCAGCTCGCCAAGCAGTTGCTTCCGATGATTCCAGTTGCGGCCTACAATCAGATTGCCCAGCAGATGCTTACAGCAGAAAATCAGGTTATAGTCGTCAGCCAACCGTTGAATGCCAACACTAATGTTCTCGCTGAAGCCGAAGTGATTTCCGCTCTTGAAGCGACACTTGGTGCAACTTATGAAGCCTATGTGGATGAGGTGATAACAGAACCTCTTATCGAAAAACTTCCTAATCCCGGAAAAATCAAGTCTGCTAAGAATAACTCAGAGATGGGAACAACAGAGTTCACACTCTCAAACGGAGTGAAAGTTATACTTAAGACCACCGATTTTAAGGCAGATGAAATTGCTATGTCAGCGTTCCGCAAGGGAGGCAAGACTGTATATTCAAAAGAGCAGGGTGCTGATGTTCTCGTAATGAACCTCGCTGTAGAACTTTCAAAGGTAGGCAATTTCGATATCAACACAATGAAGAAATATCTTGCCGGAAAGACTGTATCACTCGGATATTCTGTGAATAATTATACCGATGTCTTGGAAGGCCGTTCAAGTGTGAAGGATCTTCCAACATTAATGGAACTTATTTATGGTTATTTCACGGCACTTAATCCGGACGAGAAGACATATACTGCACAGATTGAGCAACTCAAGCCTATTCTTGCATCTCAGAATCAGCTTCCCGACATGGTTTTCAGCAGAACCCGCGCCAACACTATATATGGCAACAATCCACTGATGGGAGTTCTTGATCTCTCTGTTCTCGAAAAAGCTAATTACAGCAACATGCTTTCTATGGCTAAGAAATCACTTGAGAATGCTGCTGACTATACTTTCATTTTTGTTGGAAATGTTGACGAAGCAACCCTTCGCCCAATGCTTGAGCAATATATAGCTACTCTTCCTTCAAGCGGAAAAGCATCAACCTACAATCCGATTACCGACATCAATCCGGTCTCAGGAAAGGTTGAGAATAAGTTTGACATGGCTATGCAGTCTCCGGTGACAACAGTCTTCGATCTATACTCAGGAAATAATTTGACTTGGAATGTCAAGAACGACATTATGGTTGAGCTGGTTGGTAATGTACTTAATATCATCTACACAGAAACTCTTCGTGAAGATGAAGGTGGAACCTATGGTGCCGGAGTACAATCCTACTATAATTACTCAAATAATCTATGGCAACTTCTTTATCTCTACCAGACTGCTGAAGATAAACTCGACCGTCTTGAGGCTCGTGCCCACAAGGAACTTGACGACCTTCTCAAGAATGGAGCTAAGGCTGAGCATTTCAACAAGGTAAAAGAAGCAGCTATCAAGCAATATGAGATCAATTCCAAGACCAACAGTTATTGGACAGGCTGCATCACTTCTACCGAACGTGGTTTCAACACACATTCGGGATATATTGAAACACTTCAGTCGTTGACGCTTGATGAATTCAACAAGTTCCTCAAGAATCTATATGATGGAAAGAACTTTATTGAAGTGATTATGGTTGGTAAGCCAATAGCGGAATAATTTTTGATCAATCCACGTCTAAAATAACATTTGAAAGACGGGAATCCGGAGTTTATATCCGGGTTCCCGCATCTGCATTTATGAAAAAAACAGTAATATTAATGTTAGCGGCTACAGCAATGGCAACAAGCTCTATCAATGTGGAAGCGGCAACCATCAGCACTAACCCGGTGCTTGCTCCTTCTGGTCTTCCCTACAATGTACTTCCTTTTGATAAAATAACTCCTGCCGACTATGAAGCAGCAGTGATGGAAGGCATAGATTACCAAAACAAGGCAATCGCAGCCATAGTCAACCAACGTTCTGTGCCTACGTTTGAAAACACAATTGCGGCATTAGACCGAAGCAGTTGGGAACTTAACCGGGCGATTCTCGCACTTTCAAATCTCGAAGGAGCTTGTGGTGATGAAGCCTTCCAGATTGCCATGCAGAATGTGACTCCTCTTATTTCTGAACATAGTGCCAACATTCTACTCAATCAACCATTGTTTGACAGAATCAAGACAGTCTACGACAATCGTGACAAGGAAGAAGGGCTTACACCTGAAGAAAAAAGACTTATAAGCGAGACTTATGCTTCTTTTGCCGATAATGGTGCAGCACTCAAAGGAGAGGACAGAGAAAAATATCGTGAACTGACTTCAGAATTGAGTGACCTTACTCTGAAATTCTCCCAGAATGTAACTAATGGAATGAAAGACAAGTCCCGCAGGATGTTCATAACTGAGGATCAAACTTCAGGATTACCTGAATTAATAAAAACGGCGGCAAAGGCAGAGGCTGATGCTGCTCTTGCTGAAGAAGGAAAGAGTAATGACGAGGGCCTTTTCCTAATCACTGTATTTGCTCCTTCTTATAGTCCTTTTATGAAATATTCCGACAATAGGGAATTGCGTGAGAAACTATATCGCCTATATAACTCGCGCAATATTGAAGGTGAGTACTCAAATGTTGAGATACTCAAGGATATAGCTAACGTTCGCCTGGAGATTGCAAGACTTTTGGGTCATAATAACTTTGCAGAATATAAGTTGGGACACACTATGGCCGGCAACCCTCAGACAGTTATGGAATTTCTTGGCAATCTGAATACCGCCTATACAGAGCCAATGAAAAAAGAAATTAATGAGATTCAGGAATTTGCCCGCAAAAGTGAAGGTGCTGATTTTATCTTGATGCCGTGGGATTACTCATATTGGGCTGATAAACTCAAGAATTCGAAATATTCATTCAATGATGAGGATATGAAGCCTTATTTCGAACTTAACAACACCATAGATGGAGTGTTTGGTCTTGCTACAAAACTTTTCGGCTACAAGTTCAAGCGAAACAAATCAATACCTACTTATCATCCGGATGCAGAGGCATTTGAAGTGTTCGATAAGGAAGGAAATATTCTGGGCGTGCTCTACACAGATTTCTACTATCGGCCGGGAAAGGGTTCCGGTGCGTGGATGACTGAGTTCAATACTGAGACAAAGGATGATAATGGCACTCGCAATGTACCGGTTATATCAATAGTGATGAACTTCTCAAAACCTGTCGGGAATGAGCCTGTGCTTCTGACTCCTTATGAAGTTGAAACTTTCCTCCACGAGTTCGGACATGCGCTTCATGGCCTTAGTTCTCAGGCAAAATATGCAAGTCTGAGCGGAACAAACGTTTATCATGATTTCGTGGAACTATTCTCTCAGTTTAATGAAAATTATCTGACTGAGCAGAAATATCTCGACACTTTTGCAAAGCATTATAAGACCGGCAAGAAAATGCCTAAGGATTTGATCGAAAAATTTGTCAGTGCTTCTCAGTTCGGGGCAGCCTACGCCTGCATGCGTCAGTTAGGATTTGGATATCTTGACATGGCATATCATACTATTGAGAAACCTCTTCGTGCTTCAGAGAGTGTGGCTGATTTTGAGGCGAAGGCTGTAGCGCCTGTAAAGGTATTTGATATGGTAGATGGATGTATGACATCCCCTCAGTTCGGTCATATTTTTTCAGGAGGATATGCTGCCGGCTACTACGGATATAAATGGGCTGAGTCTCTCGATGCCGATGCGTTTGCTGCATTTCAAGAAAATGGGATTTTCGACAAGAAGACTGCCGAGAAGTATCATAAGATGCTTGAATCCGGAGGTACGGTTGATCCGATGGAACTCTATATAGAATTCCGAGGTAAGAAACCAACCGTAGAGGCTTTACTGAAACGAGATGGAATTACGAAATAGTTTCATATATTTTAGAGTCCAGAAATAAGAATTCAATATAAGTAAAAGCCCGACGTCATCTAACGTCGGGCTTTTACTTATATCTCAATAATAAAATTATCTTTATTCACCAAGATAACTCTTGAGGAGCTTACTTTTCTGACCTTTGAGCCGGCGGATTGCCTTCTCCTTGATCTGACGTACACGTTCACGGGTCAGGTCAAATTTGGCACCAATTTCCTCAAGTGTCATCTCCTGGCATCCAATACCGAAAAACATCTTGATAATCTCGCGTTCACGGTCGTAGAGCTGACGAAGGGCACGGTCCACTTCCTTAGAGAGAGATTCCTGAGTTAGCGAAGCGTCTGCACTGGGGCTGTCGTCGTTTGGAAGGACATCAAGAAGAGAGTTGTCTTCTCCTTCTACAAATGGAGCATCAACCGATATGTGACGGCCACTCACTTTTAATGTGTCGGAAATCTTGTCGACCGGTATATCAAGACGTTCAGCAAGTTCCTCAGGTGAAGGACGTCGTTCATTTTCCTGCTCGAATTTAGAAAGCTCCTTGCTAATCTTATTAAGAGAACCAACCTGATTGAGCGGAAGCCTTACAATACGGCTTTGTTCTGCAAGAGCCTGAAGAATAGACTGACGAATCCACCATACCGCATAGGAGATAAATTTGAATCCTCGTGTTTCATCAAACTTTTGCGCAGCGCGGATAAGACCAAGGTTGCCCTCATTAATCAGGTCAGGAAGACTTAAACCCTGATTTTGGTATTGTTTTGCAACAGACACCACAAATCGAAGGTTTGCTTTTGTCAGTTTTTCAAGTGCAGCATGGTCTCCTTTTTTGATGCGCTGGGCAAGCTCTACCTCCTCTGCAACAGAGATCAGTTCTTCTCGCCCGATCTCCTGCAAATATTTATCGAGAGATGCACTCTCTCGGTTAGTTATTGACTTAGTTATCTTTAATTGTCTCATACGAAAGCTTACACAAATTAGTGCAAAATTAGTAAAAAAAATCGGAATCTGCAAGTTTTAGGTCTAAAACTATTTTCATTCCTATTTAGTTAACACAAAAGAAACGCGTCATGTTTCAGGCAGACGCGTTTCTTTCAAATATTTAACTATTGTGAAAATCGAACTTTTACTCCGCAAGATTCACGGCATAGTATCCTTTTTTACCATTCGGATATATACCCTTCAGTATCATTACTTTGTCTTCGCTCGAATCGTCTTTCATGATTCTGTTGTATATATTCTCCACATCTTCGCTCGATTTAACAGCCCGATCGTTGATTTCAATGATGATGAACCCATCTTTGACACCGGCACTCTTAAATGGACCGCCTTTTAGTCCCGTCACTTTCACGCCGTTGCTTATGCCGAGTTGCTTAAGTGACTCTGAGCTAACTTTCATGAAAGCGCATCCGATTTCAGAAAAGTCTCCTTTCTTGGTAATGGCAGTGTCGCCCTGTGTGTTGCGGAGGGTTGCCTTTTTGGTTATCTTCTTGTTATCGCGATAATACGACACTGTGATTTCCTGACCGGGACGATACTTGGCAAGCTGTTCATGAAGTTCAGGAAGATTTTTGATCTCAGTTCCATTGATAGCAACAATCACGTCGTCTTCCTGAAGTTCAAGTTCCTTAGCTGTGCTTCTGTCTGACACTCCTGCAACAAGGACTCCCGACTTGGTAGCTGTGATTCCCTTTTCTTTAGCGATCTCCGATGTAAGATCAGCAACTGTGATTCCCAAGACTGCTCTCTGTACAGTTCCGTATTCTCTTAGGTCAGCTACTACCTTCGCCATAATGGTAGTAGGGATAGCAAATGAGAATCCTGTGTATGAACCTGTGTTGGAGTAGATAGCAGCATTGATACCTACAAGTTCACCACTAAGGTTGACAAGGGCACCTCCGGAATTGCCCGGGTTCAAGGCAGCATCAGTCTGAATGAAAGCCTCTATACCCATTTTGTTTCTGCGATGTGACTCAGCACCAAGACTGCGTGCTTTTGCACTGACGATACCGGCGGTCACTGTAGAATTAAATCCAAAGGGATTGCCGACGGCAAGCACCCATTCCCCGAGATGCAGATTTTCAGAATCACCTACCTTTATTGCCTTAAGTCCCTTTGCATCGATTTTTATGAGAGCAAGGTCGGTAGATTCGTCTGTTCCTATCACACGGGCATCATAGGTAGAGTTATCATTCAATAGCACTTCAAGTCTATCTGCACCCTCAATAACATGATTATTGGTGACGATATAGCCGTCTTCACTGAGAATTACGCCAGACCCAAGACCGCTTTGCACCGGCTCACTTTTTTTCTGACGCTGTTGTGGCTGTTGTTGACGTTGCTGAGGTCCGAAAAAGAAGTCAAACATTCCAAAAGGATCCATGTATCCACCTTGATTGCCTCCATATTGCTGGCTGCGGTCGACAAAACTTTTGATACATACTACCGAGTTGACAGTGCTCTCTGCGGCTTTCGTGAAATCTGTCTCGAAAGATGGCGCTCTTGAGATAGTGATAAACTCAGGCTGTTTTTCCTCGTTGCTGTTGGGGTGTGTGACGGTATTACTGTAAACCATACCTGCGGCCGGTATCATGACCGCTGCCGCTGTCACTGCTACAAGATACTTTACTTTCATTTGTCGTATAGGGTTGGTTAATTTTAATATTGAATTGTGGTTGATAAAACTTTGGATTGAAACAAATACATCGTTCAATACATTTCTAAAACAACAAATAAGACTCCAATAGTGTGGTATGGTTTATCTTTTTAATTTTATTTAATATTATGCAAGCTGAATTGAAAAAAGTATTAAAATACTTTGAAAAATTCTTACAAATGAGTAAATTTGCGTTATGAAACGAAAAATCCACTACATAATCATTCTGTTTTCGATTGCTCTTTCTGTCATATCTCTATCTTCTTGCCATAGTTCCAAAAAGAATAAAAGCGAGTTTTATGATGCACAAATAGAAAATCATAATAGGCATAGGAGGGATTATGACAAAAATGACAAAACCGGAAAAGGAGTATCAGCTGCGAGGCAAAAAATTATTAAGGAGGCTAACACATGGCTTGGAACTCCTTATGGCTATGGAAAGGCTGAAAAAGGTATTGCCTGTGATTGTTCGGGTATGGTGATGTCTGTATATCAGAAGGTGACTGGAATAAAGCTTCCGCGCAATAGTGCCAAGCAATCTGAGTTTTGTAAGCGACTTAAGAAAAAGGATGTGCTTCCGGCAGACTTATGTTTTTTTGCCACCGGAAAGGATCCGGATAAAGTATCTCATGTAGGAATTATGCTCGATGACAAAAAATTCATTCACGCATCTTCTTCTAAAGGGGTGGTGATATCCGATATAACGCAGCCTTATTACGTCAGAACATTCATTTGCTTTGGAAGAGTCCCCGACTAATATTGACGTAAGCATCTTATATACGTAAGCATCTTATATATAAATTATAAAATTATTTTCTTACTTCCACTTTCGCATGCAAAAGTGAAATCAATTATTAAGATATGTCTCAGTTTACCCATCTTCACGTTCACTCTCAATATAGCCTTCTTGACGGTAAGGCTTCTATTCAAGAACTCGTTGACCGTTCTATAGAACTTGGTATGCGGGGTATCGCTCTTACTGATCATGGCAACATGTTCGGAGTGAAGGAAATGTGGAATTATGTTAAGAAAAAGAATTCAGGGCTCCCTGACGACCAAAAATTCAAGCTCATAATAGGGTGTGAGATGTACGTGGCTAAAGATCGTCTGAGTGATCGTCGTGATAAGAGCGATAAGGGTTACCATCTTATAGTCTTAGCAAAGAATCTCAAGGGCTACAAGAATTTGATAAAGTTAGTTAGTAAAGCCTGGACTGATGGAATGTATTTTAAGCCACGTACCGACAGAGTTGAACTTGCCGCACATAAGGAGGGACTAATAATTTGTAGTGCTTGCTTGGGTGGGGAAATTCCACAGTTTATTCTAAATGACCGTATTGAAGAGGCGGAAGAGAGGGTGAAATGGTATAAAGATACCTTTGGAGAAGACTACTATCTGGAACTGCAACGTCATGAAACCTTTAAAGAAAACTCAAATCGGGAAGTATATCCCGAGCAGTGCAAGGTGAATGAGGTGCTTATGGGTTTCGCTAAAAAATATGGCATCAAGGTAGTGGCCACTAATGATGTTCATTTCACTTATGAAGATGATGCAGAGGCTCATGACCGTTTGATATGTGTGTCGATGCAAAAGACCTTCAACGAGCCAAGGCTTCACTATACCAAGCAGGAATGGTTGAAGTCGCCTGATGAGATGGAAAAAATCTTTTCAGATGTTCCCGAGGCTCTTTCAAACACTATGGAGATTCTTGATAAAGTTGAAAACTATTCGATTGACCATTCTCCTATCATGCCTTTCTATGAAATTCCAAAAGAGTTTGGAACTGAGGAGGAATATAGGGCACGAATCACTGAAGAGGAACTTTATGACGAGTTCACACAGGATGAGAACGGCAATGTTGTGCTCACAAGGGAGGAAGGAGAAAAAAAGATAGAGAGGCTTGGCGGTTACGATAAACTTTATAGAATTAAGTTCGAAGCTGACTATCTAAACAAACTTACGATGGAGGGGGCAAAGAAAATTTATGGGGATCCTCTCCCGGAGGAGGTTGCCGAACGTCTTAATTTTGAACTGTATATAATGAAGACCATGGGGTTCCCCGGATATTTCCTCATTGTGCAAGATTTCATAAACACCGGTCGCAATAAACTTGGTGTTAGTATAGGTCCGGGTCGTGGTTCAGCTGCCGGATCAGCAGCCGCATATTGCCTTGGCATCACGAGGATTGACCCTATCAAATATGATTTGCTGTTTGAGAGATTCTTGAATCCTGACCGAATCTCGCTCCCTGATATCGATGTGGACTTTGATGATGACGGACGCTATGAGGTCTTGAAATATGTGACTGAGAAATATGGTGCTGAAAAAGTGGCGCATATCATCACATTCCAGACAATGGCAACCAAGAGTGCTATAGCCGATGTTGCCCGTGTGCTTGAAGTGTCGATCCCGGAATCGAATAGGCTGAAGAAACTCGTACCCGACCGTTTGCCCGAAGTTAATGGTAAAGCGCCTAAGATAAATCTTGGCAATGTTTTGAAATATTGTAAGGAATTTGAACAGGAAACACATAATCCGGATCCTAAGATACGAGATACTATCAAATATGCAACACAGCTTGAGGGAAATATCCGTGGCACCGGTATCCATGCATGTGGGGTCATCATTTGCCGTGATGAAATTTCAGATTGGGTTCCAGTGTCAATGGCAACGGATGCTGACGGCACAAAACAGATAACAACCCAATATGAAGGAAGTATCATTGAAGACACTGGACTGATAAAGATGGACTTCCTTGGGCTAAAGACTTTGTCGATCATCAAGGAAACTCTTGCAAATATCAAGGCTTCCAAGGGATTTGATCTGGATATTGAGAATATTCCTCTCGATGACCCTGCCACTTTTAAACTTTATTGCGAAGGACGCACCACCTCGACTTTCCAATTTGAGTCTGCGGGCATGAGAACATATCTTCGACAGTTGCAACCATCTAAGTTCGAAGACCTTATAGCGATGAATGCGCTTTATCGTCCCGGACCTATGGACTATATTCCTTCGTTCATAGCACGAAAGCATGGCCAGGAACCGATTGAGTATGATATTCCTATAATGGAGAAATACCTTAAAGAAACCTATGGTGTCACAGTCTATCAGGAACAGGTGATGCTTCTGTCGCGTCTTCTTGCCAATTTCACTCGAGGTGAGAGTGATATGCTTCGTAAGGCTATGGGTAAGAAGCAGATCGATAAGATGCAGAAACTGAAAGTGAAATTTATGGCTGAAGGTCAAAAAAATGGCCACGCAGCTGAGGTCCTTGAAAAGATATGGGCAGACTGGGAGAAGTTTGCTTCCTATGCATTCAATAAGAGCCATGCCACTTGCTATAGCTGGGTTGCTTATCAAACAGGCTATTTGAAAGCGAACTACCCTGCGGAATACATGGCAGGCGTCTTGAGCCGCAATCTTGGTGCAGCTGACAAGCTTAAGGTGATAATGGATGAATGTATCCGTATGGGACTTAAGGTTATGGGACCAGATGTAAATGAATCGGTCGAGAAGTTTGGCGTTTCTAAAGAGGGTGTGATACGTTTTGGACTCGGTGCGATAAAAGGGGTAGGGCAGAACGCTGTCAATACAATCATTAGCGAACGTGAAGCCCATGGCCCATATAAGGATATTTATGATTTTGTGGAAAGGGTTAATCTCTCAGGTTGCAACCGTGCGGCAATCGAAGCACTTGCCCTTGCCGGAGCATTCGATAGTTTTGGAATTAAAAGGGAGATGCTTCTTAATCCGATGTTCGACACCACTTATGCTGATATGCTCGTCAAATACGGTCAGAATTTTCAGAACGACAAGAATTCACTTCAGTTGTCGTTGTTTGGTGATTTTGAGACAATTGAAACAAACCGTCCTCCATATCCCGACTTTGAGCCGTGGAATCGGCTGCGTATTCTTGAAGAAGAAAAGAAACTTGTCCTTATTTATCTTAGTGCACATCCTCTTGATGACTATTACATGGAACTTACATACGGATGCAATGCCAACTGTGATAATGTAGAGGATAAACTTGATATGGGAGCAGTATTGACAATGGGGGGAATGGTGACTGATGCTATGACCCGAATGACGAAAAAAGGACAACCTTTCGGCAAAGCTACAATTGAGGATTTCAGTGGCAAGCATGAATTTGCTTTTTTTGGCAGGGATTATGATACCATATTCCAGAGATTCAAAGTAGGTCAACCTGTCTTCATCAAAGGTCAGGTCCAAAGCCGTATGTTCAATCCGGGTGAGATGGAATTGAAAATTACTGAAGTTACGTCTCTTGACGGAATTAAGGGAACAGTTGCCAATGCTTTGATGATATATCTTGATAGGAATGTTTCCGATAAGGAACTTTTCGACTATCTTTCATCTATAGAGGCTAAACCTGAGGATCGCAGCGGTGAACTATATCTGAGTCTTTATGACAAAGAAAGACAGCAGAGTATCAAAATTCATAGTCGTAAGAGAATCAAGCTTGATAAATCCGTTATAGATAAGTTGGAATCAATGTCAGTCAAATACCGCGTCCTTTCAGAATGACTTGTCTTGTGAAGTTTTGCATTTGGTCCAACCAAGACATTTTGATAAAATAAGAAGGTACATATTCTTCATATTCCCCTTATGCGACATATACTGCTTCTTATATCAATGCTTGTTTCTTCTTTTGTCGGTTATTCTCAAACTTATGAGGAGAAGATTATCCAACGATATGCTTCCCTGGCAAAATCCAACCTCTATCAAATTGCATTTACTGACAGCCAATCGGGCAAGATACCATTTTCTATTGACACGGTTGGTGCCGAAGACAAGGATAATGTGTTGATGAGGCTGAAAGACTCCTATATAAATGATATTCCTGCCCTGATAACGTTCGATAGCGGGGCAGGAGTAAATATTATATCGCCCGAGATGGCCGGGAAATATAAAATGACACCTTTTGAGGAGACTGTAGTAAAGGTAGAGGGTATGGATAAAAGAGACGGATATATTGCAATCGCAAAGGAATTGAGATTAGGTGATATCACAGTATATGATGTTCCGTTTATAGTTATTTCTTTGAATACTGGTAATGAAGAAGCAGACCGGTATATTGATTGCTTTAATCTTATTGTAGGCATCGAGCTAATGCTCCAACTTAAAGATGTCACTCTTGATTTCGAGACAAATCAAATTGTAATTCCCTCAAAAATACCTTCCCGTTCTGATAATATTGAAATGAAATCCAATTTATGCTTTTCATCGGGTATGGGATTACGATGCCTCGGACTAATAGACGGCGAACCAATGCTTATGAACATTGACTCGGGAGATTCCTCTTACGGAAGTCTGGGATATGAGTTCTTTAAATGTAACAAGGCGTATGTGAAAAAGACGGGCACAAAAGAAATTGTCCGAAAGGCTGGCGTGGGAGGTGTGAGCATCTCGAAAAGTTATATCTTATCCGATATGACTTTATCATTGGGTGGAAACTCGGTCAAGATACCCAGCATGATTGTCAAAAGCAAACCGGAGAAGGGTGCTTTTAAGCATAATGATTGCAACATAGGACTCAAAACCCTTATGCTGTATAAATCCGTACGCTTCAATCTCGTTGACTTTGTGCTTACAACTGCACCCAAATAATATAGTCAGAGAACTTTGTATGCCAGGAGTAAGTCCTTTTTCAAAAGAATAAATATTTTGGAAAAATCCAAAGGAATAAGTGGTAAAAAATCAGACAAAATCCAAAGTAATACCCTTCTATTCCTGATAAACCAAATGTAAAGTTTGCTTGTCTATTTGAAAAATATTATTTACCTTTGTATCCGAAATAAACCAATTAAACATTAGACTTATGAAGAATCATCATCGTATGCGATAATCAGGTAAATTTGGTAGACTATGTAAAATCTCAATTAAATAGTTAATTTATATCGTCATGAAAAAACTACTTCTTCTGTTGATGAATATAGCGATAGGAATTTTCTTGGTAAGTGCCCAAACAGGTGTGTGGTCTGGAAATCTGGATGTACAAGGAACGAAATTACCGATCGTTTTTCATTTGGATGAAGAAAATCCAACAATGGATTCACCTGCTCAGGGAGCAAAAGGAATTCCGATTCAACTCTTACATCCTGAATCTTATATGATATCCATAAATATTCCTTCTATTGGAGCTTCATACAAAGGTGTTTATGCAAATAATAAAATCATGGGTAAATTTTCTCAAGGTGGAATGGAACTTTCTCTTATTCTTTCTCCCGGGGAAATGACTATAAAGCGACCACAAACACCTAAACCGCCATATCCATATTCTCAGGAGGAGGTGAGTTTTACAAACGGAGAAACCGTTCTGAAAGGAACGCTGACATTACCTGAAGGTTATAGTAGCGAAACACCTGTCCTGATAATGGTGACAGGTAGTGGACTCCAAAACCGGGATGAAGAGATTCTGGAGCATAAACCTTTTGCTGTTATAGCCGATGCTTTGGCAAGAAGCGGGATTGCTACATTGCGCTATGATGACCGGGGTTACGGAGAATCTACGGGGGATGCCGTAAACTGCACTACTGAGGACCTTATGAATGATGCTTTATCAGGGATCAATCTCCTGCGTCGGAGATTCAATAGGGTAGGAGTACTCGGTCATAGTGAAGGCGGTACGATTGCCTTGATGTTAGGTGCAGATAAAAATGTGGATTTTATTGTCTCGCTTGCAGGCATGGTAATCTCTGGCAAGGAAACGCTTCTTAATCAGAATCAGGATATTCTCTCCAAATCCGGTTACCCTCAAGAAACAGTTGATGAATATTGTGACTTCTTATCAATGATTTTTGACGGAGATGAATCAACATCTCAAAAATTGGAAACATCAAGTATGCCGATGGAGTTAAAGCAGAATATTGAGGCTGTAATGAAACAGATGAAATCTCCATATATGCAATATTTTGTGGCCTTGGATGCAAGAGACTGTTTACGCAATGTTTCTTGTCCCGTCATGGCTCTTAATGGCACCAAAGATACGCAGGTAGACTATAAGAGCAATTTAGATGCATTAAAAAAAGGCTTGCCTTCTAATGCTCTCAATAAAAATTTAGCTTTTGATGGCTTGAATCATCTTTTCCAGCATTGCCATACCGGTGCTGTCAATGAATACGCAACCATTGAAGAGACAATCTCTCCCGAAGTCTTGGAAACAATCACCCAATGGCTTAAATCTTTAAACTGAAATGTCTGATTCTGTGTTTATATTTCAGATATAAACATTAATCTTTTTTACTGCTATGGAAAATAAGAAGAAATCATGTTGCGGATGCAACCCGAATAAAAAGGATTTAAACAAAGAGGTGAATGAAGCCATCGAGAGATTGGATAGTGATGCTCCTTTTGCCGATGTCGACCCTCAAGCTGCCGATGTGCCTGCTGAAGTGGCTGACGACCTCTAATCTCCAGAACATAAATTGAATAATGGGATGAACCTATGCAGATTCATCCCATTATTATTTTTTCAAAACTTGTTAAAGGATTGACTGAAGTTTTGCCTCAAGGTCTGCAAGTTTAACGAGACCAACTGAGCGTTCAACAACTGCACCATCTTTGAAGAACAGTACTGTCGGAATATTGCGCACGCGGTTTTCGCTTGCAATCTCATCATTGTCGTCAATGTTGACTTTGCCTATGGTCACTTTATCGCCATATTTCTCAGCGAGTTCCTCTACAATCGGACCAAGTTTGATACATGGACCGCACCAAGTTGCCCAAAAGTCTATCACTACAGGCTTGCCGCTTTCTATTGCTTCGCGGGCTGTCTGGTCATTAAATTCTGTCATGATTTCTGTTATTTAGATTTTTTGTTTGTGATGTTGAATGTGTATACTGCAAATGTCTTTGGACCTATTGTTGTAGAATAGTTATTGCCAAAAGCCTCGATACTCTTTTCAAGTGGCACGATTGCATCTGGAGTTTCGATGCTATTTTCTGCTGTAGCTTCATCGGCGTGAAGTGTAACTACTTTACCTCCCGAAATGGAAGAACTCTTCATACCCTCAAAGTTCATGCTTAGTTCCTGAGGTTGATCAGATGTATTGGCAACCTTAACAATATAAGTGTTGTTGTTTTTGTCTAATACTGCGCTTGCGAAAAGACCATTTTGGTCTTCGTCGCCGGCAACAGTCTTCCCATTCATTGTCAATGGAAGAACATTAGTACCTTTGTTCGTTCCAAAAAGTTGCTGAACGAAGTAACTACTGGTTGGGAAACTGTTTAAATTGTCGAACCATATCATGTCTGGTCTCCATTGCCATCCTTCGACATGGGCAAATAGAGGAGCGTAAGTAGCCATGTGGACTACATCTGCGTTTCTTTCAAGTCCAGTCATGAAAGCTGCCTCAAGAAGAGCTGCGTTGAAATGGTTCCATTTCTTACCTTTTCCGTGGCAAGCATATTCACCGGCAAATACTTTTGGTCCTTTGCGGTCATAGTCATCGTATCGTCTGCCTTGAGAGAGGAACCAAGATTCCGGACGATAGAAATGCTCATCAACCAGATCAGCGTTAAGTCTTCTCATTTCCGGCCAAAGGTAGTCGAACTGATCTCCTTCAGAGTTGGGACCGGAGCTGCCGACTATCTTAATTTCCGGATGTTCTTTCCTGACTACTTTTAGAAATTTTTCAAGACGTTCAGGATATTCAGGACCCCATTGTTCATTGCCTATGCCAATAAACTTGAGGTTGAACGGTTCCGGGTGCCCCATATCTGCACGTAATTTGCCCCATTCTGTGTCGACTGATCCATTGGCAAATTCTATTAAATCAAGCACGTCGTCGATATATTCGTTTAATTCCTCGCCTTGTGCATGTGCAGATGGATCATTATTTTGGAATTGGCATGCAAGACCCACGCTTACGATTGGCAATGGTTCGCTACCTATCTCTTCACTAAGAAGAAAATAATCATAAAATCCAAGACCGTAGCTTTGGAAATAGTCTGGAAAAAAACGATTGGTGAAAGTATAATGCCACCGGTTTTCGTTAAGTGGTCGGTTTTCAACCGGTCCTACCGTATTTTTCCATTGGTATCGGGTGTCAAGGTCTGTACCCTCCACAATGCACCCACCGGGGAATCGGAAGACACCGGGCTTGAGATCTGCAAGTTTTTGAGCCAGATCCTTACGCATGCCGTTTTCATGACCGTTCCAAGTTTCAACAGGGAAAAGAGAAACGTGTTCAAGATCAACTTCCGATTGTGGAGTGGTCAGGAATATGCGGAGATGTGCCTTTTCCTGAGTTTCTGATGGTTTCAGTATTATAGTGTATTTTTTCCAATCCCTTCCCTCGATCTCAAGATCCCTCTTGGCAATTGCTTGGCTTTCCCCCATACTCTTGGGATTAGTAATTTCAACCCTTATCTTGGATCTGTCGCTTTCAACATTTCTGGCCCAGACTGAGAAACGGTATTCCTTGTCTTTTTCCACTCCAATGCCGAAGAAACCTTCATTTTCTATTCCGGTATGCTTGTGTCGGTGCCCAGGGTCGCCAAGCCTGACATAGTGAGGATTTCGCTCAAATGGTCCGTCATCCTTTATTTCGACATTGCCAAAAGTGTTCCATCCCATTAAAGTCTGAGGAAATTCAAATGAACGGTTTTTTATTAGTTCAGCGTACAGACCACCGTCCGCTCCATAATTTATATCTTCGAAAAATATGCCATACATTGTTGGCTGAATCGGTGCGCCAACCTTGTTGGTTTTGATAGTGAGATTATTGGTAGCTGCCGTAGTGCTCAGTCCTGCTATGGTTGCCAATGTTGTCAGTAGAATCTTTCGGTTCTTCATATCATTTGGATGCAAAATATTTCTAAAATTTTATGCAAATATAATCTATAATTTTGATATCTCCAAATCCCCGGTCGATTTCTCATTTTAGATATACTGTCTTTTCTTGCATATCAACGAATCACAAAAACTTATAATACACAAAAATTTTGTAAGATAAGAAAAAATATGTACCTTTGTGGACATTTTAATACTGCAAACAAGTTGTATATTTCAACATGGTTAAAAAACTATCAGTCTTCATTATTATGGTGCTGACAATCAACAGTTTGTCGGCTGATGAAAATGTGGTCTCCGCAATGGCAATTGATTCAGATTCATCATGTTGTGTTCATAAATCAGAAAATATGATCAGCCGGAATCTTTTTGTAGAATTTGCAGGACCTTCTTTCGGTATTGGAATAGGTTATGATCAGCGATTCAAAGCAAACTCAAATTTCGGGTTCCGTGCAGGAGTGTCTTTTACCAACGGCTATACAGATGATAATGGGTGGTTTGGAGCAATGAAAGAAGAGTATACTGAAGTTGATTTCAAAGGAGTCACATTTCCGCTTGAAGTGAATGCAATCATGGGTAAAAGAGCCAGTAAGTTTGAGCTTGGATTAGGAGCGACTCCATGCATTCTAAATAGATATGAAGAAAGACATATATACAGCAATTATACATACAATGTCTATAATAAAGAAGGTATAAAACTAAATTTCTTTGGCACACTTAATATTGGTTACCGTCTTCAGCGTAAGAGCGGATTCTTTTTGCGTGCCGGTATGACATTTGTAATAGGTGATTTAAAATGTTCTCCGATGGATGGAATCTTTCTTATCCCCAATCTTTCTTTGGGCTATACAATACGTGAAAAATAAACGACGATTTTTTGTATCTGCTTCATAGACTAACATATTAAGGACCGATATCGTAAATTTGTATTACGATAATTGATCAAATAAATTAATTTTGCATTTGCAACATGTTTTGTAGCCGTTGTATATGTTGAAAATATAATAGATGTTCCATTACCTTGGATTAATCGTACGATAGCTGATCTTGAGAGGGGGACCTTATATTTTTTCATAGGAAAACTATGGCAATTTGATATTTTTTTAGTAACTTTGTGAGAGATATTTATCAAGTAGGATGACTTATTGCTAAGAAAATGAAATGGCAGGTGTTTAAATACTTAGATGAATCTGTAAATTAGCTTTTTAACTGACCTGATATATGATAGACAATAGAATTCTTCTTTCATCCGAATGGCCTGAAGATCCGAAATTTGCCGATGGAATTCGTCGTGCTCCGGACCGTCATTATACGCTTACACCTGAAAAGACTATAACCGCACTGAAGAATGCATTGAGGTATTTACCCGAAGAATTGCATGAAAAAGCTGCACCTGAATTTCTCGATGAGCTTCGCACACGAGGCCGAATATATGCCTACAGATGGCGTCCTCAAGGAGATCTTAAGGCTAAGCCTGTAGATGAATACAAAGGAAAGTGTCTTGCCGGCAAGGCATTTCAGGTCATGATTGACAATAATCTTTGCTTTGACATAGCTTTATATCCATACGAACTTGTCACTTATGGAGAGACCGGTCAAGTATGCCAAAATTGGCTCCAATACCGTCTTATAAAGAAGTATCTTGAAAATCTTACAGAAGACCAGACTCTTGTGGTAGAATCCGGTCATCCTCTTGGACTATTTCCTTCTCGTCCGGATGCTCCCAGAGTTATAATTACAAATGCAATGATGGTCGGCATGTTCGATAATCTTCACGACTGGCATGAGGCAATGCAGATGGGTGTAGCCAATTATGGACAGATGACAGCAGGCGGTTGGATGTATATCGGTCCGCAAGGGATTGTGCATGGCACATTCAACACCATCCTTAATGCCGGACGTATGAAACTTGGAGTGCCTGAAAACGGAGATCTCAGAGGACACCTTTTTGTCAGTTCGGGGCTCGGGGGTATGAGCGGAGCTCAACCTAAAGCTGCCGACATTGCAGGGGCAGTGTCTATAGTAGCAGAGGTGGATGACTCACGAATAGCAACAAGAAAGAATCAGGGTTGGGTTCAGAGGGTGACTTCTGATTTAGATGAAGCGTTTCTTCTTGCAGAAGAAGCTATGGCTATAAAACAACCGTTGTCTATTGCATACCACGGTAACATAGTAGACCTTCTTGAATATGCAGTAAATCATAACAAAAAAATTGATTTGCTGAGCGACCAGACTTCTTGTCATGCTGTCTATGAAGGAGGTTATTGCCCGGTTGGTATTTCTTTTGAAGAAAGAACAAAGTTGCTTCATGACAATCCTGATGAATTCTGTCGATTGGTCGACTCTACTCTTCATCGACATTATGCTGCTATAAAGACGTTGGTCGACAGAGGCACATATTTCTTTGATTATGGCAACTCATTTATGAAAGCTATGTATGATGCCGGAGTGAAGGAACTGTCAAAGAATGGAGTAGATGAAAAAGATGGATTCATTTGGCCATCCTATGTGGAAGACATAATGGGGCCGATGCTTTTCGACTATGGCTACGGACCATTCCGTTGGGTATGCCTGAGCGGCAAGCATGATGATCTTATAAAAACCGACAAGGCAGCCATGGACTGTATTCCCAAGGAGCGTAGGGGACAAGATATGGATAACTGGATATGGATCAGGGATGCTGAAAAGAATGCTCTTGTTGTAGGGACTCAAGCCCGTATCTTATATCAGGATGCCATGGGAAGACTCAAGATTGCCCTCAAATTCAACGACATGGTGCGTAAAGGTGAAGTCGGTCCAATAATGCTTGGACGCGACCATCACGACGTTAGTGGTACAGATTCTCCATTCCGCGAGACATCTAACATTAAAGACGGATCGAATGTAATGGCGGATATGGCTGTTCAGTGTTTTGCCGGTAATTGTGCACGAGGCATGAGTTTGGTGGCGCTCCATAATGGCGGTGGTGTCGGAATTGGAAAAGCAATCAATGGTGGCTTCGGCATGATTTGTGACGGATCAGATAGGGTAGATGAAATCCTAACTAAAGCTATGCTCTGGGACGTTATGGGAGGTGTGGCACGCAGAAGTTGGGCTCGGAATGAGAATGCTATGGCGACTGTAAAGGAATGGAACAAAAATCAGTCTGAAAACGGTTTTATGATTACCGAGCCTTTCATAGCAGACGAGGCATATCTGAGATCGATATTGTAAGGGGTAAGATTTTGAGATCAGATAAATTCAAAGTTCAAGAAAATATGTCAAATCTATATATCAAGCATGCCACGATAGTTACTCCTCTTGGCAATGAAGCTGTCAAAGGATCAGATATGTCGCGTCTAAATATTATTGAAGATGGAGCCATATTGATTAAGCATGGAATAATTCATTATGTAGGTAATTCAAATCCCTTGCGTCAGATTTATTCAATTTTTGGGCATGGTGCAACATTCCGTGAGATCAATGCCCATGGCAGGGTAGTGCTTCCGGGATTTGTTGATTCTCATACACATATTGTTTTTGGTGGTTTTCGTCCTGAAGAATTTCGTTGGCGTCTGCAAGGTGAGTCTTACATGAGCATTATGAAACGAGGAGGCGGCATTCAAAACACTGTCAATGCAACGAGAAAGTCATCTACCGCAGATTTGGTAAAAAATGCAGAATGGCTCATAGATCGAATGATTCAGATGGGTGTGACAACAGTTGAAGTAAAGAGCGGTTATGGCCTTGACTTCAACACTGAGGCAAGGATGCTTGCAGCAATAAATCAATTGGCTGCCAAACGTAAGATTGATGTGATTCCGACCTTCCTTGGCGCCCATGCTGTGCCACAGGAGTTCAAAGGGTGTACTTCGGAATATGTTGATCTCATTATTGAGCAGATGCTTCCAAAATTCAAGAAAGTTGCGAAATTCTGCGACATCTTCACAGAAAAGAATGTTTTTGAGATTGAGGATTCCCGTAGATTGATGAAGGCTGCAAAAGCACTTGGCTATAAACTCAAATTCCATGCTGATGAAATAGTGCAGCTCGGTGGAGCTGAACTTGCGGCTGAACTTGGTGCAGTCAGTGCGGATCATTTGCTTCATGTAAGCGACGAAGGAATAAGAGCTATGAAAGAAAATAATGTAGTGGCAACACTCCTTCCTTTGACTGCATTTGCGCTTAAAGAGCCCTATGCACCTGCTCGAAAGATGATAGATTCCGGTTGCGCGGTAGCACTTGCCTCCGACTTAAATCCGGGAAGCTGTTTCTCCGGATCGATACCTCTGATGATTGCTTTAGCTTGTATATATATGGGCATGACAATAGAGGAGGTTATCACTGCCTTGACTATTAATGGCGCTGCTGCCTGTGGTCTTGCCGAGAGCAAGGGTACAATTCAGCCGGGAAAAGATGGAGACCTTGTGATTCTTGATTTCGACAATATCGACATGCTTCCATATTATGTAGGCATGAACTGTGTCAAGACCACAATTGCAAAAGGAAAAGTGCTTTTTGATTCAAATGTTTAATTTTTACAGTGTTGTTCACTCTTTTCGGGGATTAAGTTAATAAAGCTAAAATTAGATTGATATGAAGATTTTCGAGATAGGCAGTTCGCTACTAACCTATGATCTTATTGAAAAGATATTGAAAAGCAATGCGAAGCTTACTCTGTCAGAGAAAGCGATAGAAAATATTCAGCATTGTCGTGATTTTCTTGACTCAAAGACAGATGAGAATACAGTTCCGATCTATGGGGTTACTACCGGGTTTGGCTCTCTATGTAATTGTCATATAGCACCTTCAGATTTGACAATATTACAAGAGAATCTACTTAAAAGTCATTCCTGCTCTGTTGGAAATCCTGTTGATAAGGTTGTGGTAAAGTTGATGTTGCTCTTAAAGGCGCATGCCATTTCAATGGGTTTTAGTGGTGTGCAGGTTGAGACGGTTCAGCGAATACTTGATTTTTATAATAACGACATTTATCCTATAGTCTATGATCGGGGATCGCTTGGAGCTTCCGGTGACCTTGCTCCGCTTGCCAATCTATTTCTCCCGTTGATTGGAGAGGGTTATGCAGAATATGATGGTAAGATTTTCAAGGGTAGGGATATCCTAAACCGGTTTGGATGGGATCCTATTCATCTTAAATCGAAGGAAGGTCTTGCTCTTCTCAATGGAACGCAGTTTATGAGTGCCAATGGTATAAAAGCGTTGATCGATGGTTGGCATCTTGTGAACTGTTTCGATATGTTCGGTGCAATGAGCCTTGAAGCTTATGACGGACGTATTGAGCCGTTTTGGGATTGCATTCAACGTGTGCGACCTCATGCAGGCCAGATAGAGACAGGTGAAATTTTCCGCAAGATACTTGCCGGTAGTGAAATCATAGCCCGTGAAAAGGAACATATTCAAGATCCATACTCCTTCAGATGCATTCCTCAGGTGCATGGTGCTGTTAAAGACGCCATGCGGCATGTGACTGAAGTGCTTCATATTGAAATTAATTCTGTAACAGACAATCCTACGGTCTTTCCCGATGATGATCTGGTAGTTTCAGGTGGAAATTTTCATGGCGAACCGCTCGCACTTGTCTTTGATTATATGGGTGTGGCCCTTCATGAATTGGGTAATATTTCGGAACGACGTGTTGCTCAACTTATTCTTGGGAAAAGAGGTCTACCGGAATTTCTCGTGGCTAAGCCTGGTTTGAACAGTGGCTTTATGATACCTCAGTATTCTGCTGCTTCAATGGTGAGCCAGAATAAGATGTATGCATGGCCTTCAAGTTGTGACTCTATTGTCAGCAGCAACGGTCAGGAAGACCATGTGTCGATGGGTGCCAATGCTGCTACTAAACTTCATAAAATCATTTCTAATCTTCAGATAATAGCAGGTATCGAACTTATGAATGCCGCCCAAGGCATTGATTTCAGGCGTCCTCAAAAATCATCTCCTATTATTGAAAAGATTATGGAAGATTATCGTAAGGAGGTTCCTTTTGTTGAGGATGATGTGGTGATGACTGATTATATTTCCAAGACAATGACTTTCCTCGAGAACTATGATATAGTGATTTGATAGTTATGGCAAGAAAACCTAAATTTCTACCCCTGCTTGAAAATGTAGAGATTTCAGCCTTGGCAGCAGAAGGAAAAGCCCTGGCTCGTGTCAAGATGCGTCCTGATGATGAATCGTCTATTGTTGTATTTATTCCCTATGGTGCTCCCGGAGACGTTGCCGACATAAAAATCGATAGAAAGAAACATTCTTTTGCAGAGGGACATATTGAGAGACTTGTAGCTCCTTCACCTATCAGGATTAAGCCCACCTGTAGACATTTCGGCATTTGTGGTGGATGCAAGTGGCAGCATATTCCTTATGAAAAGCAGCTTGAATGTAAAAGACAAACTGTAGTGGATGCTTTGACAAGAATAGGAAAGATCGAAATCCCGGAAGTAAATCAGATTTTAGGGAGTAAGGAAATATGGCGCTATAGAAATAAGATGGAATATACTTTCTCAGACAAGAAGTGGCGCACGTGGGAAGATGTAAGGAGTGGCAAGGTTTTCGATGACTCTCCCAATGCATTGGGATTCCACATTCCCGGAGCATTCGATAAGGTTCTTCATATAGATGAGTGTCATCTTCAGTCTGATCTGGGTGATAAAATCCGAAACGGTCTGTATGACTTTGCTGAGAAGAATGACATTTCTTTCTACAATATCAAGGAAAACTGCGGATTGTTGCGCAATTTGATGATTAGGATTGCATCGACCGGCCAGTGCATGGTTTGTCTGCAATTTGGCGAAAACAATTTTGAAAAAATTAGTGCTGTGATGGATTATCTGAAAGATAATTTTCCTGAGATCACATCATTGCTCTATGTAGTAAACCTAAAGTTAAACGATACAATTTCAGATCAGGAAGTAATATCTTGGAATGGTCCGGATTATATCGAAGAAGAGATGGAGGGTTTGAGGTTTAGGGTAAATGCCAAATCTTTCTATCAGACAAATTCAGAACAGGCTTACGAACTCTATAAAGTGGCAAGAAAGTTTGCCGGTATGTCGCCAAGAGAGGAATTATCAGCCTTGGAAGCTGAACGATATGGTTTTTCAGGAGCGGCAGAACAACCGCTCGTATATGATTTATATACCGGAACCGGTACGATAGCTAATTTTGTAGCTCGAGGAGCACGTCAAGTCGTCGGTATAGAATACGTTGAGGCGGCAATTGAAGATGCTAAACTAAATTCGAAAGTAAATGGCCTGACCAACACTTTATTTTATGCCGGTGATATGAAGGATATCCTGACTGATGATTTTGTAAATGCACATGGTGTTCCTGATGTGATGATCATTGATCCTCCGAGAGCAGGAATGCATGAGGACGTTGTTAAAGTGATTCTTAAGGCAGCCCCGGCGAAAATTGTATATGTTAGTTGCAATCCCGCGACTCAAGCACGTGACCTTGCTATGATGGATGAGGATTATGTGGTGACTGATGTGCAGCCTGTCGACATGTTCCCGCATACTCATCATGTTGAGAATGTAGTCCGCTTGATAAAAAGATAAAGAATTGGCTATGAAAAAGCACTCCTCAAGGAGTGCTTTTTTCAGTTAGCCATCATAACATCAAATTGCATGTCTTTGATTGAAACACATGTCCGTGCAAACTGGCGGATCATCTCAATTGTAACTTTACGTGGTGATTTCATAGACTGCTGATTGAATGTTGATGACAAAATAGTAGTAGAACCGTTTGTCATAGGCATAAAGTTTTAATAATTACAATTACATAACGCAACATTATTCATACTTATTATAAGATCTACTAAATAAAAGATAAAAAAATGAGCAAGAAATCTTGATGTCGATTCCTTGCTCATATCCTTTGTCCTTAATTGTTTCAAAGTGCGCGATCAATCATTTCAGAAAGCTTCTCTTCAGTTTTGACGCCACTTTCCCTCATAAGTTCCTGACCTTCCTTAAACAGAATATATGTTGGATATTCCTCAAGACGGAACTTCACTTTGAGTTTGCCATAGGGATCATCAGCTCGAACAACGTTAGCTTTACCCTCATATTTGGTTTTAATACTATCTGTGATATATTTCACATCTACAACATCCTGTTGTCCGTGGTGAAGGAAAACCACGAGAGTAGGTATGGATTCTTTAATCTTTTGTTCAAATGTTTTCATAAGTCTTTTCTATATGTCTTTCACAATATTTATTGATTTGAAAATATAACATGTGAACCACTCCTTTGGTTTAGAAAAATAAATTAACGTTTTTTGAACCAAATTAAGATACACTTGACTTGAACTGAAAAAAGTTGACACTTATGAAGGGCATAAAAACAAGTCATATG
>CAYQXG010000002.1:0-73820 GCA_964421525.1 uncultured Sangeribacter sp.
CACTCGCCCAAAACCGCCCCGGGGCTCTTAAAATCTTTATGAGACGGGGTCTTAAACACGGAAAAGTAATAATTGCATGTCGCACAAAAAAATAATAGCTACCAATTGAGAGCATCTACTTCCTTTATGCCCACGTTTCTGGGAATGATGAAATATTTGATTTGCTAAACTTATGAGTGACGCTGTTAAAATCATGGTAACAAAGATTATATTATCAGCAGTTTGTCTTTTATCGGCTGCCGTTTCTTTTGCTGATGAAATCTCAAAGGATTCAATCTCAAACAAGGTGCTCAATGAAGTGACTGTGACCGGTAATTCAGCACGACAACGTATCGAAAACAAACGTATCGGTGCCGAGCGGCTTGAACTTGCAACCCTTGCGCATCTGCCTGCTTTCGGTGGCGAAAAAGATATTATTAAGGCTATAACGCTTCTTCCGGGGGTCAGAAGTGAAGGAGACGGAGGCGGCGGTTTTGAGGTTAGAGGAGGCAATGCCTACCAGAATCTCGTGTTACTTGACTGTATATCGCTTTATAATCCATCACATGTGATGGGTATATTCTCAACATTCAACGACGATGCTCTTGGAAGCGCCACTATTTTCAAGGGTCCGATTCCCGCTATGTATGGTGATGCCACCTCCTCTGTTCTCGAAACCTCTCTTATGCCGGGCGACATGGAAAGCTATCATGCCTCTGCCACTATCGGTATACTCGCTGCAAAAGTGAAGGTGGAAGGACCGATAGTCAAGGATAAATTGTCTTTTGCCGTCACCGGGCGCCGCTCCTATGTGGATGCATTTCTGAAGATGGTCCCAAAATACAGAAGCACAGTGATGAATTTCTATGACATCACTGCAAAAATGCGATATACTCCTTCTTCCGACCATATCATAGACGCCTCTTTCTTCGTTGGCCACGACAATATGGCAATCAGCCACTTGATGGGACTATATTGGGGAAATCTCGGAGCTTCGCTCAACTGGGTTGCCCGTAAAAGTGGTAATCTGACATTTACAACCACCGCTTCATTGACCCATTTCGATCCAAAGATGGAAATGGATATCATGGATCTCAATCAGGCAATGTGGACCTATATACACAACTATTCACTCAATGAGAAGATTCGTTGGCAATTATCTGAAAAACATACCATGGAATTTGGACTCCGTTCCGAATTGCTTAGGGTGAAATCTGCAGAATGGCTACTGAATGAAGCAAAGGAGAGGGAGATCCGTTCATTATGGCAAAACTCTGCCTGGATTGAGTATTCAGGTTCATTTTCCGACAAGGTGGACCTGACTGCCGGTGTCAGACTAAATGTGTCGTCAGTTTTGTCGCAAAGCCGTTTCCATGAATTCCTATCCTCTTATAATGTGCCTAATCAATTTGACGACAAGACTTATGTTGATGTACAACCAAGAATAAATATAAAATATAATATAACCGGACAGCATAATATCAAGGCAGGCATTGGCACATCCTCACAGGATCTCCATGCCATACGCACCACGACAACTTCCTTCCCCTTCGACCGTTATGCGCTGACTTCTGCTGATGTAAAGCCGGAACAAGCGGTACAATACGCTGTAGGCTACACTGGAATGACTGAAACAGGAGCATTCGACTGGTCGGTTGAGACATACTTCCGCGACATGCAAAATGTGTATGACTACAAGGATGGTCGGTCCTCTTTTTCCGATATTGCTCTTGAAAGCATAATACTTGGAGGGAAAGGGAGAAGCTATGGCGCCGAGTTCATGATCCGTAAGAACACTGGAAGACTGACCGGTTGGATAGCATACACTCTATCTAAAACAGAGACAAAAATACCGGGAATCAACGAGGGCAGATGGTATAATGCTTCAAACGACAGAAGGAATGACTTCGCAATCACAGCAATCTATCGGCTCACTGACAGATGGAGTTTTTCCGGTTCTTGGATTTTCCTGTCCGGTCAACCGCTCACTGCTCCCGACGTGAAATATGAAATTGCAGGAGAAACGTGCTATTATTATTCAGGTCGCAACACCTACAAGACTCCGCCTATCCATCGTCTTGACCTTTCGGCAACCTACACCCATGTGGGCAAGAAATTCACATACGAATGGGCTTTCGGCATCTACAACACATATTGCCGCTACAATCCCTATGTGATCTATTTTAAGGATGACCCCACGAAACCATCCGGCACCCAGGCTGTGCAGCAGGCCATGTACGGACTGGTTCCCTCCGCTTCCTATACTCTTAAGTTTTAATGTAGAAATATATATGATTTATAAGAAACATAAGATTTCCAAGATAATAAAATTAGGCATTATGCACTGGGCATTATGCATTAAATCAGCTGCATTATGCATTTTGGTTTTGCTTTTGGCATCGTGTGAAAAAGATCTTGACCTCAAATATCACGAAATTGATCCACTTACTGTAATAGAGGCCGAACTCACTCCGGATGGCATCAAGGTTGCCTTGAAGCTTACCACTCCTATGGACGAGCCAATGGACCGCACTCTGCTCACAGATGCCGATGTCTCCCTTACCGACCTTACATCGGGAGTCTCTTACTCACTATCCTCCGACAATGAAGGATATTTCGTAAATCCGACTCCCG
The DNA here is from genome assembly GCA_964421525.1 of uncultured Sangeribacter sp. Lineage (GTDB taxonomy): Bacteria > Bacteroidota > Bacteroidia > Bacteroidales > Muribaculaceae > Lepagella. Next base: position 2,614 of record CAYQXG010000002.1, read on the forward strand.
GAATAATTGGTCATATCTACAAGCTGACTGTGGCAAGAAAAGGTGAAGTCTATGAAGCGGAGACAGTCATGTATCCAGCTACGGAAATCCTAAGTCTTGAATTCAACTGGATAAACATGCCTTATGATCAGGTGGCTGTATTCCAGGCGCAGTATACAGAGGATCCATTGCAAAATGGCGACTGCTATTGGATAAAGTTGTATCGCAACGGAGAAATTTATTTATGGCAGGAGGCCGACGACAGAAGTGCAGTAGATGGTGTCGGCACATTCTTTACCATGACTTCACGTAGGGACACCGATGAGGAAGATGACGATGAAGTGCTTTTCGATGGAGATGTGATGACTTTCTCTATTTGCCGTATTTCCCGAGAAATGCACAATTATCTCGAAGCACTGCAAAATGACAGCAGCGGACCGGCCATGTTCTCCGGACCTCGTTGCCTCGGCTATTTTATTGCCACCTCCCCTACTTCACAATCCATAACATTCCATCCGGACCAAATTCCAACCTACCATTAGACTTTCCCACTTATAGATCGATGAACTTATGGCATCATGGGATGTTTTGGAAGTATGGAAAACACACAAAAAGATAATATTTTCCCAATTACTGCTGATGGGGTTGAAAAATTCCTTTCCGGCCATTGGGTGGAAGGTATAGGTCCTGTGTATGCCCGGCGTATTGTCGAAAGGTTTGGCACTGATGCTCTTTGCATTTTGCGTGATCAGCCCGAAAAAATTGAGGCGATTCCGGGTTTAGGAAAATTACGTGTCCACGCAGCCTCCGATAGTTTGAAATCAATGAGCCAGCCGATGGCCCTTGTGGCTTTCCTTTACTCTTGTGGTGTAAGCGACATGTATATAGGCAGAATTTTCGGTAAATATCGTAGGAGGGCTCAAGAAGTCGTAGTGACCGATCCTTATTCAATGGTAGAGGATGTATGGCAACTATCATTTTTCACTGCAGATAAAATTGGGAAGGCTCTTGGTATAGCTGAGGATGACAGTAGAAGGTTGAAAGGGGCCTTAGTGACTTCAGTGAAGCATTTTGCAGAGGAGGGAAGTCTTTTTGCCACTCCGGATGAAGCGGTTGCTCATGCTGCTGCTTTGGCTCATGTCGATCCCGATAAAATAGCAAGTGTAATTACTAATATAGTGGCTGATGGCAGGCTTGTACAAAGCCGGGGAGGACTATATCTGCCGGTCTTCTATAAGGCAGAGAAAGAAGGAGCGGAGAAACTATTATCGCTCGCCTCAGAAAGCGTTTCTGCTGTTTCGGACGAGGATATTCCCCACTCTTCAATATCAGGCTTACAATACTCGCCTGCGCAAATCGACGCCATACGTGTCGCGCTTGCTTCTCCGGTTATGGTGCTTACTGGTGGTCCCGGGTCAGGAAAGACCACTGTCTTGAAGGGGGTCATAGAGACTCTTGAAAAAGATGGAAAGAAGGTTACGCTTTGCGCGCCAACTGGACGCGCTGCAAAACGTATGTCTGTCCTTACAGGCAGGGAGGCAAGCACTATTCATCGTCTGCTTGGATATCGGGAAGGAGAAGGTTACAACAAACGGCTCATAGATACTGACGTACTGATTATCGACGAAGGGTCGATGATGGAGCAGGTGCTCTTTAACCATTTGCTCGATGCTGTGCGACATGGAACGAAAGTGATACTTGTTGGAGATGCTGATCAATTGCCCGCAATCGGAGCGGGTGATGTACTGAATGATTTAATCAAGTCTGGAACTGTACCGGTGGTTCATCTTGAAGAAAATTTCCGGCAGAAAGAAGGGAGCATGATAGCTTCCGGGGCGCGATCAATAAATGCGGGGATAATCCCGGATTCTGATGCTGAACGTGATTTCATGATTTTTGAAGAGAATGGCGTAAAGGCAATCCACGACCGCATTGTGTCTTTGATGACAGAGGAATTACCTAAAAAGAGAGGGATATCACCGGCAGATATTCAAGTTGTTTCCCCGCAGCAGATTGGACCCCTTGGTGCACGTCAGCTAAATATTGATTTGCAGGAACGTCTTAATCCCGATGGCCCCTCGATAAGACGGGGTGCTACTATAATGCGACTTGGTGATCCGGTCATGCAAACCGCCAATTCAAGGGAAAGAGGGGTCTATAACGGCGAGACCGGTGTTATAACTGCAGTCAATCCGGAATTGCAGACATTGGAAGTGACATTCGGCGATGGCAGAAAATCGGAATATAAACGGAGTGAGCTCACTGAATTGGTTCTTTCTTATGCCACTACAGTCCATAAACTTCAGGGTTCAGAAATCAAAAATATGATATTTCCCATAACTATGGCTCATAAACCAATGTTGTATCGCAATCTCCTTTATACGGGAGTAAGCCGTGCCACGGATCTATGTGTGCTTGTAGGTGAAAAGGAAGCGCTCGAATATGCCGTAGGAAACACCCCGGCTTCCACCCGCAATTCAAACTTCAAACACCGCCTTAAACTGCATTGACAACGACTCTGCCATTTCTAAAATACAGAAAAACAACAAGCACACAGTCTGGAATTCGTCTCCGTCTGCGTGCTTGTTTATTCGTACCTCCGAGGGGAATCGAACCCCTATCTAAAGTTTAGGAAACTTCTATTCTATCCGTTGAACTACAGAGGCAAACCGTGATTTGTCACTTTTTTCTCTGCAAAGTTAATATATTTTTGCGATTTATGCAATTTATTTTAGTGTCTTGCCATTTTTTTTTCATCTATTATTCCACAGAATCGGGATTTATTTGTTAATCTATTAAAGCACCTTGAAAAACTCAAGCAATGAAAGAGAAAAAGATAGAAATAACATACAAATCTGTGTCTCCCGATGAGTTGTCGGCTGAAGACCGGGAGTTGATCGCCAAAGCTAAGGATATGACTTACAAAAGTTATTCCCCATACTCCCATTTCAATGTGGGGGCTGCAATCAGAATGAAAGATGGCTCGGTGGTATGCGGTTCTAATCAGGAGAATGCTGCCTATCCGTCAGGGATGTGCGCTGAACGCACTGCATGCTATCAGGCATCTGCTTTAAATCCCGGAATGCCTATGTCTAAGATTGCAATAGCTGCACGTAATGTTGGCAATTTCCCAAAAGGAGATGAAAATAAGGCTCCTTTTCAGAGCATGCCGATTTCTCCATGTGGCGCATGCCGGCAGGCTCTACTTGAATATGAGCATTTGTATGGGCCTATTGAGATTATCCTTTATGGGGCTGACGAAACCTTTGTGTTTCCATCGGTTGGGAGTCTGCTCCCCTTCTCTTTTACAGAATTTTAATTGAAAAAATATATAATTGAAAAACACAATAAATATTATGGAAGAAATTAAAAACATCAACGAGACTGAGAACGCAACACAGTCTGAACCCGTATACACCGGTAAACATCGCGCCGGCTTTGTAAACATAGTGGGTAATCCTAACGTTGGGAAATCCACACTTATGAACGATCTCGTAGGAGAAAGAATCTCGATTATAACCTCAAAGGCACAGACCACCCGTCACAGAATCACGGGTATTGTCAACACCCCGGAATATCAGATCGTATTCAGCGACACTCCGGGTGTGCTTAAACCTAAATATAAGCTTCAGGAATCAATGCTGGAGTTCTCCGAGGGTGCCCTCACCGACGCTGACATACTTCTATATGTCACCGACGTTGTTGAAGACCCGGAGAAAAACAAGGATTTTCTTGATCGCGTTGCTAAAGAGACAATACCTGTTCTTCTGGTAATAAACAAGGTTGATCTACTTAAGAACAATGAGGAACTTGACAAACTGATTGAGGCTTGGAAATCTCGTTTGCCAAAAGCTGAAGTATTCCCTATCAGTGCAACCGAGAATTTTAACGTCGACAATCTGAAGTCACGCATTGTGGAGCTTCTTCCTCCATCACCTCCATTCTTTGGCAAGGATGCATTGACCGACAAGCCTATGCGTTTCTTTGTAACTGAAATCATCCGTGAGAAACTTCTTCTTAACTATGACAAGGAAATTCCTTATTCAGCAGAAGTGCTCGTGGAGAAATTCGAGGAGAAAGAGAATTCAATTCATATCATGGCTGTGATATATGTAGAACGAGATACTCAGAAAGGTATCATCATCGGCAAAGGTGGTGAGAAAATCAAGAAAATCGGTATCGCTGCACGTCAGGATATTGAGAAATTCTTCGACAAGAAAGTTTATCTCGAGCTCTTTGTGAAGGTAGAAAAAGACTGGAGAAATCGTGAGAATAAGCTCCGTCAATTCGGATATATTGAATAATAAGTATAAATTTTGAATTGAGAAATTTGAATTATTTTCAGTTAACCAGAAACATGAAGGCTGACTTTAATTCAAAAATCCAAATTCTCAATTCTCAATTAACAAGTATATGAGTAAGTTAGTAGCAATAGTAGGGCGGCCGAACGTAGGAAAGTCTACGCTCTTCAACCGTTTGACGCAGACAAGAGCCGCCATCGTAGATGATACTTCCGGCACAACACGCGACCGGCAGTATGGTAAAGTCGACTGGGACGGCCAGGAATTTTCAATAGTCGACACAGGCGGTTGGGTTGTCAATTCCGATGATATTTTTGAGGAAGAGATCAATAAGCAGGTGCATATTGCCATTGAAGAGGCCGACGTTATCCTTTTTGTAGTGGATAGTTCTGTTGGTGTCACCGACCTTGACGACAAAGTGGCGGCGATACTGCGCCGTAGCAAGAAACCGGTTATCGTAGTTGCAAACAAGGAAGACAAGAGCGACTCAAAATATAATGTAGCGGAATTTTATTCCTTGGGACTCGGAGATCCTATCGAGGTTTCATCTGCCAATGGCTCGGGAACAGGTGATCTTCTTGATGAAATAATAAAGGACTTTCCGGATACTCCGGACAAGGATGAGACAGAAGAAAACATTGCGAAATTCGCGATCGTAGGGCGTCCAAATGCAGGAAAATCTTCCCTTATCAATGCCTTTATTGGAGAGGAACGTCATATAGTGACCGATATCGCGGGCACCACTCGAGATTCGATCTATCACAGGTATAATAAATTTGGCTTCGATTTCTATCTTGTCGACACTGCCGGAATCAGGAAGAAACAGAAGGTGAACGAAGACATAGAATATTATTCAGTTATACGTTCCATCAGGGCTATCGAAGCTTCCGATGTCTGCATATTAATGATAGATGCCACGCGTGGTATAGAGGGACAGGATGCCAACATCTTCTCTCTGATTCAGAAGAACCGTAAGGGTCTTGTGGTTTGTGTCAACAAGTGGGATATAGCTGAAGACCGTAGCCTTGAAGCTCAGAAGCGTCTTGAAACAGCAATCCGCAGCAAGTTTGCACCTTTCACAGACTTCCCTATTATCTTCGCGTCAGCCTTGACCAAACAGCGTATCTACAATGTGCTTGAGACAGCTGTGAAGGTATACGAAAATAGAAGGAGAGTGATTCCTACATCGCAGTTAAACACCTATATGCTTGAGGAAATTGCTATTACTCCTCCTCCAAGCAACAAAGGAAAGTTTGTAAAGATAAAATATGTCACAATGCTTAAGGATTCAATCATCCCGACATTCGTATTCTTCTGCAATCTGCCTCAATGGGTGAAGGAGCCATATCGTCGCTTCCTCGAAAATAAGATACGTGCGAAATGGGATTTCAACGGCACTCCTATCCAGATTTTCATGCGTGAAAAGTAATCTCACTTGAAGCATGAAGACCGACAACTGAAGACTTATAAGTATGAATAAACCAAAATTAGTGATTAGTTCCGGGGCCGGCATCAGTGCCGAGTCAGGAATTAAAACATTCCGTGATGCAGGTGGCTTGTGGGAAAACTATCCTGTCATGGATGTGGCTTCAGCCGACGGATTTCGTAGGAATCCGGCTCTTGTGCATGAGTTCTATAATCAGCGACGTCGCGAACTTCTGAAAGCTCAGTCTAATGAGGCTCATCGTGCACTCGTTGACCTTGAGAAAGACTATGATGTCTATATCATAACCCAGAATGTGGATGATCTTCATGAAAGGGCGGGGTCCAAGAATGTGCTTCATCTTCATGGAGAACTAATGAAGATACGCTCCATCTCTAATCCCGACTATGTGGAGACTCTCGATATTGATCATCTTGAAACCACTCCCGCCACAAAGGGTAAGAATGGAGATTTTATGCGTCCTCATATTGTTTTCTTTCAGGAAGCTGTGCCTAATATTGAAAAGGCCATGGAGCTCGCTCATGAAGCTGATATATTCTGTGTCATCGGTACGAGCCTTGCAGTCTATCCGGCTGCCGGTCTGATTTATTCGGTCAGGAAAGGGATTCCTATCTACTATATTGATCCGAAGCCTGCTGCAACACCTGATATCCCCAATCTTACAGTCATACCGGAGATTGCATCAAAAGGACTCAAGACTCTATCAAGGATTCTTCGCAAGGAATAGCCTCTATATAAATATTGAACCGATCTCATAGACTTGTGGAATACTTTAGGTTTCTGCAATTCTATGAGATATTTTTTTGTGTTATATTGCACACATTTTTAAAATTGCGCTGATTACTAAATATTGTTAAACCTTATGCCGTTGGTATAGCCGTTAACTTTTTTTTGCTTATCTTTGTAAGTGCAAGTCAAAACATTTGCTGTCTTGCATACGTAAAAAAGTATAATATACTGCAAAACCAATGGCAAAAATACAAGGAGCAGTTACCGTCAACAAAGAGCGGTGTAAAGGCTGCAATCTCTGTGTGGTCGCTTGTCCGACCGATACTCTGTCGCTTCAACCTTATGAAGTGAACGACCGCGGTTATCATTTCGCCTATATGTCAAATCCCGAGTCTTGTATCGGATGTTGCAGCTGTGCGCTCGTATGCCCGGATGCCTGCATTGAAGTGTATAGGGTCCGTGTAGACTAACTGAAAACTGAAAACTAAAAATATGGAAGAGATAAGACTAATGAAGGGAAACGAAGCGATTGCCCATGCTGCCATCCGATATGGGTGCGACGGGTATTTCGGCTATCCAATCACCCCTCAGTCAGAAGTGCTCGAAACGTTGGAGGCTCTGATGCCGTGGGAGACCACCGGCATGGTTGTGCTGCAAGCAGAATCAGAAGTTGCCGCCATCAATATGGTTTATGGCGGGGCCGCTACCGGTAAGGCGGTCATGACTTCATCATCTTCTCCCGGTGTAAGCTTGAAGCAGGAGGGGATCTCATTTATTGCTGCATCTTCGCTTCCTGCACTCATACTCAACGTAATGCGTGGAGGTCCGGGACTTGGCACTATCCAACCCTCGCAAGCCGACTATTTCCAGGCTGTAAAGGGTGGAGGTCATGGTGATTACCATTTGATAGTTCTGGCACCGTCTTCAGTTCAGGAAATGGCAGATTTTGTTGGACTTGGTTTCGATCTTGCTTTTAAATATAGAAATCCTGCCATGATTCTTGCCGATGGATTGGTTGGGCAGATGATGGAGAAAGTCGTACTTCCTGAGCAACGTCCGCGCCGTACCGATGAAGAAATTCGCGAACAATGTCCTTGGGCAGCTACCGGTCGAGTTGGCGGTAGAAAACGCAACGTTGTGACTTCGCTTGAACTTGAATCTGCCAAAATGGAAATCATCAATGAACAACTTCAGGCTAAATACCGGGATATAGAAGCCAACGAGACACGTTGGGAAGAAATTGATACGGAAGATGCCGATTATTTGATCATATCTTTCGGATCGATTGCCCGCATCTCTACTAAAGCCATGGAACTGGCCAGAAAGGAAGGTATTAAGGTTGGACTTATCCGTCCTATTACGCTTTGGCCTTTCCCGGCAGAGGCAATACGTAGGGCTGCTGAAGGAAAGAAAGGAATCTTGGTGGTTGAAATCAATGCCGGTCAAATGATTGAGGATGTTCGTCTCTCAGTCCACGATTCATTGCCGGTCAAGCATTTCGGCAGGATGGGAGGAATCATCCCAAGTCCGTCAGAGATAGTCACAGCCTTGAAGGAAAGGATAGTTGAACCTAAATAGTCTATAAGAAACATGGACATAAAAGATATTATCCGCCCTGAAAACAAAGTTTACAGTGCCCCGGAACTACTTGATGAAGTCAATATGCACTACTGTCCGGGCTGTAGCCACGGTGTGATTCATAAATTGGTGGCAGAAGTAATAGCTGAGCTCGGTATTGTGGATCGCACCGTAGGTGTTTCACCCGTAGGATGTGCAGTGTTTGCCTACAACTATATAGATTGCGACTGGATTGAGGCCGCGCATGGCAGAGCTCCTGCAATAGCTACCGCAGTCAACCGTCTGTGGCCTGACAACGTTGTATTCACCTATCAGGGCGATGGTGATATGTCGGCTATTGGTACTGCAGAGACCATTCATGCAGCCAACCGTGGTGAAAATATAGTGATGATATTCGTCAATAATGCCATATATGGCATGACTGGTGGCCAGATGGCTCCCACAACACTGCTTGGGCAAAAGACCTCAACATCGCCCTATGGACGGCGTGTTGATCTAAACGGGCATCCTCTTGAGATAACCAATCTGCTGAAAGAACTTGATGGTACGTGCTATGTAACACGTCAAAGCGTTCATACTCCAGCCAATGTCCGCAAGACAAAGGCAGCCCTGAAGAAGGCTTTTAAGAATGCCATGGAGAAGAAAGGAACAAGTGTTGTAGAAGTGGTTTCGACCTGTAATTCCGGATGGAAGATGAGCCCTGAGAAGGCCAATGAGTGGATGGCACAGAATATGTTTGATAAATATCCGCTTGGCGAATTGAAGAACGTAGACGAATAAGGACTGAAGACATGAAAACAGAGATTATAGCAGCCGGTTTTGGAGGACAGGGAGTTCTCTCTATGGGAAAGATACTCGCTTATTCCGGACTTATGGACAATAAGGAGGTGACGTGGATGCCCTCATACGGACCGGAGCAACGCGGTGGCACAGCCAACGTAACCGTGATTCTGAGCGATGAGAAAATTTCTTCACCGGTGCTTGACACCTACGATATCGTGATTGCCCTCAACCAGCAGAGTCTTGACAAGTTCGGACCTAAGGTGAAGCAAGGTGGTATTCTGATCTATGACACCAACGGTATTCACAAGCATCCTGACCGCAAGGATATCAACATATATCCTGTAGAGGCGATGGACGCTGCTCTTGAACTTGGAAATTCAAAGGCCTACAATATGATTGTGCTTGGAGTTTTGCTTGAGGCTATGGAATATAAGATTCCTATGGAAAACGTGGTCAAAGGTCTTAAGAAGTCGCTTCCCGAGCGTCATCACAATCTTATTGAAGTCAATAAGCAGGCGATTGAAAAAGGAAAATCTATATTGAACAAGTCTTAAGTCTTTAGGTAATAAACTTTAAGTTTTCAAAAGAAGACTTGGCATAGGTAAAAAATTGAGGCGGATCCCGGGATGACCGGACTTCCGCCTCAATTTTTAATATTTGTTCTTTATTATTTTATTGTTTGAAGGATCGATGACAGTTTCTCTCCAATTCCAATAGTGTAGCCTTGGGATAGAAATACAACACGGTTGAAGGTGTCGGCAATGATGATTATTGGAAGATCAGAAGATGAAATATTTAGACCTTCCATTATGGAGTCGCGTATCGTATTGCCGGTGTCACATCCAAGGCTTACAACTTCCGGAACATCTGGGAAAGCTAACATGTCGATATTATAACCATTACGATCCGAATCTTCAGAAAGGAATATAATTGGGCGGCCGCAGTTTTCTAAAGCTTGCTTTGCTTGAGCTATGTCGCGAATCACATGATTGGATGGTTCGTGGTTTGCTTTCAGAAGCGCCAGTACATAATATCCACGTCCGGTAGTTGACAGAATGGAAGATTCTTCTTCAGAGTTTTGAGGTAGATATTTACTTTCAGAGTCAAAAGATCCGATCACCTGAACTTTATTGTCATCATGTCTTATTGTTAATGGTAATTTTACTGTATCTGTATCGAGCTTCACAGTTTCCATTCTGGCAAGAACTCCCCCATCTGCCATGCGTTGCCCGGTGACAACAAGATAATTACCGTAATCGAGCCACTCCCCTTTCCCAAATGTCTCGGAAAGAGCTATGAAATCAGGATAGTTAAGCAAGACCGGTTCTCCATTGGAAATCTTTGAGACAGTGAAATTAGAATAGTATTTGGGGTCAGGTATTATCGCAGTCTGAGTATAATCTATTTTTATCAAGCCTTGTTGTCCTGCTGTTGAAACCGGGGTATCTGCTGAAAATATTGCATCTATCCAATTCCCTGACTTGTCAGCCCATTGGGTTTTTCCTGTCACAGCATCAATTCTTGCCGGAATACCGAATGAGCGGGCACCGGCTACAAAAAACAAATCTCTTGATTTTGTGGAAGTGTTCCGGTTTTTCCATACAGATTCAGGACTCATCGTAATCTGTTGGGGATACCATGTCTGATCAGTGGCAATGTTATCGGCCACCCATTTCACCCAATTCTCCGGATTAGTCCTGTATCCTGTTGCATCCTCGGTCGGAATGACACTTTCGAAAAAACTTCTGTAAGGAGTCAGCTCCTCCATGTCGATACGCGGCGACATTACGTAAGGCGCGAATAGTTCACCTGTGTTGAAATCAGTGGCACGGAGATGATCGGTCAATACATCCATTGTCACATCGCTGAGATCCTTTTCTGTCAGAGATTGAAGCAACGATATGGCCTTAGAGCGGTCTCCCATGCCACTTTCTGACAGAAAAGAACGGATTGTCGTATGGTTGCCTCTCGCCTTTTTCATTATATTTGCCCAGGAATTCGGCTCTACGCCCATTTTTTCAGCCAACTGATATGATTCCTCATCTTTTGGAAAAGTTGCCATATATGCGCTTCTGAGGGCATCCTCTGATTTAAGACGTGCATCGTTACGGGCTTTTTCGTTGTCGTTGACAATGGTCTCGGCATTTCTGCCGACAGGAGGAACAATGTCAAGTTCGGCAAAAAGTGGTGAGTCTGATGTTTTGTCAAGCACAATATTTATGTTCTTCTCTTTGCCGACGGAGCATTTGCCAAATCCGAAATAATTACCGTCAGTGACCCATATAAGCAGGTCGCCCAATCCTGCGATCAACGAAGCGTTTCCTTTGTTGTCTGTTATCTTCTCGGCTATAGGATAGAACTCCGCATAGTTATAGAGACGGAACGTTGCCTTTGCTTCGACTGCCGGTTTCCCATTCGGATATGTAGCGGTTACTGTGATTGTATCCACCGGGGCATAGTTGTCGGTAACATTTATGAAAGTGATTCCTTCAATTTTTTCGAGTTGCTCCTCTCCACCGGAATAATTGCCGAATACACGTGCGTGCATGAGCATGCCGCGTGAAGCAGGGGAGTTAAACCAACCAAGATTTAATATCGGTTCCGGTTCACAGGCGCCAAGGAAATACCACTCTCCGTCAGCCCATGCCTCGACCCATGCATGATTATCGTCGGTGTGTGCCCAACGTGGAGTATATACTTGCCGAGCGGGAATCCCAACCGACCTGAGTGCTGCGACAGTAAAAGTGGATTCTTCGCCACATCTGCCGATTGCAGAACTAACTGATTGCAGTGGGGAGTGTGTCCGTCCATCTGAAGGCTGATACGTCACCTTTTCATGGCACCAATGGTTTACTTCCAAAATGGCATCTTTCATCGACAATCCCTTTACCCTATCCCTAAGTTCTGCGTAAAATTCAGGACGGTGACAGTCCAGAGCCTCGTTGTTTACGCGGATTGGAAGCACAAAATGGCGAAATAAAGTATCATCGACAGTCTTTCCCCAAGGCATTTCAGCACGTGCATTTAAAGCCGGATCCACGACGTATTCAAGATAATATTCGGGAGAACGGTCTGTCATGTCGGGTAGCGGCATATATGTATATAGCATCTTGAGACAATCTTCCTGGTCTTTTGTGAGTTTTTTCTCTTCAATACTAAGTCCACCGGCATTTTCAATCACGCATAGCCTGCTTTTGAAATCATTTTCTATTTCAGGAGTTATGATTGCTGCTTCCAAGCTTGTTGCTATCCCTACGATGAGAGACAATGTGGCAAATATATACTTCATTTTCTTATGCTGAGCGTGTTATGGTTAGTGAATAGAATTGTCGTGCACTATATTGGCTATTTCCCTGACAATGTCTTCAGAGGTGGTTGCCCGGGAATATTCATCAACACCTGGGGTTCCCATACAAACATTATCATTTCGGTATGTCATGGTTGATTTGATTGTAGTCTTGGCCGAAGCATGGATTTCGTCGGCTCCGGTTAGATCCATTATTTGCTTGACATTGTCATGATTTATGCCACCTGCCGCGATAAAAGAGATTCCGGAGAAGTCTTTTACCAGATTGTGAATAAGATCAGCGCCTGCCAGAGCGGCTTGAGCCTGTCCGGAGGTAAGAATATGATCGAATCCGAGATTGATGATTTGTTTGGCAGCGTCTTGTGGATTTCGGCACATGTCGAAAGCCCTATGGAACGTGCGGTGAAGACCTTCTGAAACTTTTATCATTCGTCGACAGTTCTCTACGTCGATACTTCCGTCAGGAGTCAGCGCGCCCAGCACCACTCCATTCACGCCCAGCTTAAGACAAGTGTCGATGTCGCTGAGCATGGTGAGAAATTCCGACTCGGAATAGATGAAGTCTCCCGATCTTGGACGTATCAGAACGTTAACTTTAATTCCAGGCACTTTGAGAGCTTCAGTTATCATGCCTATCGAGGGGGTGAGTCCTCCTTCGCTGAGGGCACAGCACAGCTCGATTCTATCTGCACCACCGGCAGCTGCTGCCGACACACTGCCTATATCGGCAGCGCATATTTCGAGTATAGGCTTCATGTCAGGATAGAGGGGCATCGAGTTCCACAATATAGTCTATAGCCGAAGGCACTTCGTCAAGATGGAGCATTATGCCATCGCCCTCCTTCGAAAACCGAATTCTTTCACCAGACTTATATTCACGGGCACTTCTTACATTCCCTTTTGCCGGAACAAATATATGCTTGGATTCGGGATTTAATATATGCACGAAAAGACGATCTCCCTTACGGGTCGACGTTCCCCATGATTGTGCAGGGAAGTCACTTTCCGACGTAGCATATATGGTCTCGCCATATAAATTCATCCATTCTCCCATCTCTTTGAGCCTTTCAAGAGCGGCAGCGGGAAGCTCGCCATTTGCCTGCGGGCCAATATTGAGGAGGAGGTTCGCACCCATACCTGCAGTCTTTACAAGATACCTGATAAGAGTAGGGGTGTCCTTGTAGTTTTGATCCATTATCTTGTAGCCCCACATTCCGTTCATGGTCTGGCATGTCTCGAGTGGTAGGCGTGAAATTTCCTGGCCGGATAAGCCGGCGGTATTCTCGCCCGGTATGTCACGTTCAAAAATCTGTATGTCTTCACCCGGGAAAGGAGTCTGGTGGTGATTGTTGCCGATCAAGCATGAAGGCTGCAACGAATGGATAAGGTCATATTGTTGCTGCAGTTGCCAGTCAAATGGAGTGGTATCCTCATCGTGGTCCCACCAGCCGTCAAACCATATTGCACCGATATCTCCATATCCTGTCAAGAGCTCTGTGAGCTGACGGTTCATGAAGTCATAGTATTGAGGCCAGTTCTGTTTTGAAGAGTCTCTTCCTGTAGATTTTCCGGTTCTTCCTAACGGATAGTCAGGCCGGGTCCAGTCAAGATGGGAATAATAGAAATGCAGCTTGATCCCCTGCTCCTTACATTCGTCGGCAATCTCCTTAAGGATATCCCTTTGGAATGGAGTCGCATCCACTATATTATAGTCAGATTGAGCAGTGTGCCACATCGAGAATCCATCGTGATGTCGAGAGGTTATACATATATATTTTGCACCGGAATCCTTGATTGCCTTTACCCATTGGCGGGCGTTGAAATTTGCAGGATAAAAACCGGAAGCGGCCTTGGCATATTCTTCCGCAGTCGGGCCATAGTTCAGATACCACTCTCCTTGTCCGAACATGCTGTAAATCCCCCAATGCAGGAATATACCGAAACGGTTGTCGGCAAATTCTTTCTGAGCCTTTTTTATTTCTTCCGTCGGTGTATATTGGGGTGTTACTGCCGATGCTGTCAAAAGGGTAATAAGAATAGTAATCAGCGATAAGCACTTTTTCATGATTATTGGCGTTTGGCTATTAAATATTGAACGAAAAGAAAACCTGCAGCTACAAGGAAAGATCCGGCAAAATCAGCCACGAGATCCCATTCATCGCCGGATCTCCCTAATTGCATTGAATCCTGCAGGATTTCAGTGGCGATGCCGGTCAGGCATGGTACTACAGGGGCAAACAGGCATGTTTTAATTGTATAGGGGTAGGGTGGCCAGTCTCTGCGGCGGCACCAGTCGATTATGATGCAGAGAGTGAAACCTCCAAACATTATGGCATGGGCTATCTTGTCGGCACCCGGAAATAAGGGGATTTCGTTGTCGCCAAGAGGCTTTGGTGCGAGGGTTAGCCAACATATTGCGAGAAGGCAGAGCATGGATAGAAGCCATGGTGGTAGATTTTGGAGGAGACGCTTGATTTTTTTCATAAAGAGGGGAGTGCTATTGATAGAGGAGTGTCAATGTAATGAAAAATCCAATTCCATGATTCATGAAATTGGATTTTGTGGTTGCAGTCAGGTAAATCCGAATTATCTGCGGATACCGAGTTCCTTCTTGGCAATAATCGCACGGTAACGGTTGATGTCCTTGCGATAAAGATAGTCGAGAAGGCTGCGGCGCTGACCTACGAGAGCTTTAAGTGCACGTGCGGTAGTATAGTCCTTGTGATTGCTCTTAAGGTGCTCAGTGAGGTGCTTGATACGGATTGAGAAGAGTGCGATCTGGCTTTCGGGGCTACCGGTATCGTTTTTGCCTTCGCCATACTTCTCGAAGATAGCCTGCTTTTCTTCAGTTGAAAGATGCATTTTGTTGAGAGTTTAAAGGTTAAAATTTATTTTGCTTTTCTTTAAAAGGGATGGCGCAGGGTCTCTCTCCCTTATGGTGCGACAACCTTTTTTCAAAAAGCGATGCAAAGTTAATGAAAATTTTTGATAATGGCAAATATTTTGCGTTTTCCGTCGGCCGTTTCCTGTTTTTCAGATGGTATTGGATTTCAGGAGCCGGAGGTCGGAGCCGGAGGGTGATTGGTAGATGCTGAGCCCAAATTCTCTTACACATGCATAAACATAGTCGAAAATATCAGCCTGTAGACGCTCGAAGGCTCCCCATGAGGTGATTTTGGAGAAAAAGTAGAGTTCAAGCGGTAGCCCTTGAGGGGTTGGCTGCAATTGTCGCACCATTAGGAACACGGCGGGGTCCGGATGTTTGTGCACTACGTCGGGATGTGATGCGAGATAGCGGATAAGATATTTTCGGAAAAGGGAGAGATTCACTTCCTGTTTTGCATGCATGAGCGCATGTTCGGTTATAAACCCCTTTTGCATCAACCTTTCAATTTCATCATTGGTCAGAAAACGTATTGAATCAAAATCGATATAAATTGAACGTGCGACACGTCGGGCCCCAATCTCGCGCATGTTCTGATAGTTTCGGAATGAATCGCTGATGAGCGTATAGGGGTGGATAGTTACAATTGAATTGTCCCAGTTGCGAACTTTCACAGTAGTAAGCTTGATCTGCTGCACTTCACCGTTAGCTCCCGCTTTGTCGCAGATGATCCAGTCTCCTTTCTTAAGCATATTATTGAGAGTAAGCTGCACGCCACCGACAAAACCTTTGATTGTGTCTTGAAATACGAGCATCAGCACAGCAGCCGATGCCCCGAATCCGGTGAGCACCATTGTCGGCTTTTTGTCGAAAAGGATACTAAGTGAAATGATTATACCGACAATTACGAGAATCAGATTCATAGCACCCTGGATCACGGTTAGGTTGTGTTCATTCGCCTTGTCTCGTTTTTCAAAAGCCTCCACCGTATTAGACATCAACTTAGACAGAAGATTTATGATGGCATAAACGATATAGACCTGTGTGAGTTTCTCAATAATATCCACTCCCCATTCATGATTGGAAACAGCCTTGGGCAGTAGCCAAGCCAGAATGAGGGCAGGAGCAAGTTGCGAGAGGGCTCTCATTGCGGCATCGTTAAGGATGTCGTCATCCCATTCTGTCTCAGTCTTTCTGGTTAGAAAATGGGTGAGAGGTGTCACTATCCTAATGCAAAGGAAATAAGAAGCAACTGAAATAAGGGCTATAACAAAAATCAGAGTTGGCGTGATCAAAGTGTTTGCAGTTTCGGGTGCAAACCAAGAATAAAGCAGATCGTAAATCCAGTATTTCAGTTCCATTCTATACCAATATTACTTACGTCCGAAGTCAGCAGGAATCTCACCCCAGAGTTCGGTTTGCCATTTCATTATTTTCACAGGCCAGGAATGTGAGCGAATCCAAACAAGAGCCCGACCCAAAAGTTCGAAGAGTTTGGCATTCTTGTCGGTCATCTTGAGCTGTGTCTTCACCTGTTTGTTGCGTATCCACGCCTGGGCGGTTTTTGAGTCGGAATAAATATTATGCCATTCATTGCGTCGGTGCATTTCAGCCAGTGCATGCACTATTGCCAGGAATTCGCCAATGTTGTTTGTTCCTTGCTCAAATGGTCCGACCTTGAAGATCTGTCTGCCGGTAGCTACTTCCACACCTTGATATTCCATGATCCCGGGGTTTCCGAGACATGAAGCATCTACTGCCCAGGCATTTTTGTCAATGTCCGGGTTAGACAGGTAGGAGAGGTCATTTTGCGGGGTTTCGCGTCGGTCGGAAGCGGCAATAAGCAGAGTGCCGAGATCAGTAGCATTATTCTCGTCATTGCTCCCCCTGAAAGCCTTTGCAGCTTCTTCAGAGGAATCGAAACCCTTGAATTTTGCATTGGGAAAATTCAGTATCTGTTCCTCGCAGTCGCTCCAGTTGTCGTAGATTCCGGGTTCACGTCCTTCCCAAACCACGTAGAATTTCTGTTTTCCCATTGTTCAAAGGTCTGATTTCAGAGGTAATGGTTGGCTGTGAGATTTTTTGATTGTTAATCAAAGCCCGGCAGCGCGTTTGATTAGCTTAGGAATGTCGGTGTTGTCGAGGCTTCCCGAGAAATATTGTGCATTAGCTCCCACTGCGTATACGGGAACGAAGTTTCCTGCGTGGTTTGTAGTTGTCCAACCGATACCCATGTGAGTGTTGAGCACATCGAAAGCCTTTGCAGTGAAAGCATTAAAAGTGTGATAAAGAGTTTTTTCATCTTCAGCTTTTTTAGAGATGAAAGTTTCCTCGAATTGCTTCTTCAGTTGAGCGGTCTCCCACTCGGCAAGAGGCACAGCCTCCCAGAATCCGAGTTTCTCGCGCAAAACGCTTTCCATTTCCTCCCATGTTGGATTTTGATTTTCAGTTCCCCATTTCCGTGTCCAATCGGCAAATGCGTCTTTTGAAATTTTCTGAGCATCGGCATATCCGATATTGAATTTTCCACCGAATCTACCGTAAGCCATACCTCCTGTGTCATGATCGGCAGTTACGACAATCAGGGTCTCAGCCGGGTGGCGAAGGTAGAACTGATAAGCAACGTTTATAGCATCCTGGAAATTGAGAATTTCCTTTATTACGGCGCCACCGTCGTTGGCATGTGCAGCCCAGTCGATATTACCTCCCTCGATCATCATGAGAAACTTATCGGGGTTGACGTTTTCGAGAGTATAAAGACAAGCTTCAGTGATCTGTGCGCAAGTCATAGCACCGGGAATAGAGTCAATGGTGTATCCCACATGTCCCCATTGGTTGTCGGGGTACATCATTACCTTATGAGGGAATTTATTGCCTTTTTTCTTAAGTTCGTTGAATGCATCAAACCCTTCCGCAATCTCATAATTACCTTTTTTCATCACGCTTAGGAATTCAGAGAATTCCTCGCCGGTCTTGTCACCAAGTTTGAAGCCACCCCCTGCGAGGAAAGATAGGCCACTTTCTGCTGCCTGAGGTGCAATGTCATGCTTCATTCCTCTGTTGGCTGCATGTGCATACCATGCAGCAGGAGTAGCGTCGTCAGCCTGCACGGTTGTTCCAACTCCCACGGCATAGCCGGCATTCATGAAGTCGACAGCTATACTGTTGACAGGAACTGTGTCTGGATTCATTCCCACCATGGAATTTTTAGTCTTATAACCGGTTGAAAGAGCTGTGCCGGCAGCCGCAGAGTCAGTGATCGGAGATGATGCCGAGTAAGAACGTGCCTGTGAAGCAACAGGGAAGGTCATCATCAGCAAAGGACGTTCGTTCTTGAGAATGTCGCGGTTGTAGATTTCTGTGGCATTTACATGGCCGAGTCCCATGCCGTCACCGATGAAATAAAATACATATTTTGCATCTTCAGCATTCATTGTGAGAGATGCTGCAGCAACGATGGTGGAAAGAATGAATTTTTTCATGCTATTATTTAGAATTGAGAATATTAAATTTTAATTTTGACAGGTCGTGTTTCTATCCGTGACGACGAATCTTGATGGGAATTGCTCCTTCCGGAATTTTATCCACCACCAGCAATAGATTGCCGCCACCACCGGCACCGAGCATCTTCCATGCGAGGGCTTTTTGTTTCCAGCAGTCTATGTATTCCTGCACGCCAGGTTGCATCATTGCGGGGAACATTGCAATCTGGGCATTGAAAGAATCAAGAAATGACTTTGCGAATGCATGAAGGTCATTCGCCATAATAGCGTCCCAGCAACGTTCTGCCGCGGCAGTCAGATTGCTGACTTTTTGAGGGTTTATATCCTTTCCGTCAACAACAGAGCATCCATGTCGGCGTGGGAACATCTGGACAACACAGAGGTGACTTTCAAGCCATGAAAGAATTTCTTCGTCGTTGACAGTCTCTATTTTTTCAGGCCAATAATGACCGTTGTAATAATGCCTGGATAGCCCGGCAACGCAAATGCCGATGGCGTCTTGTGCGCCGGATACATGCCCTTCGTTTTCCGGGTCATTCTCAAAGCAAAATAGCAGTCGGGCAAGCATCTCCTCGTTGTAGGCAGGCAACTCATAAGGCCAGATTTTCATTGCGGCCTTTCGGGTGGATGTCGACATTCCGCCCCGTTCCATGAAATCGTAGGTGGGTTCGATTGATGCTGTAATCGCCCATCCCGCGCCATGTTCAGATACATAAGGCTGATCAATCCAGGTTCCGGCTATGTCGACACGATAAGGGATACTGCTTTTCACTTCGTTTCTAAGAGCAGTTGTGGATCGGGCCTGAAGCCCTGTTTCGGGTTCACGTTCAAGCACCACGTATTGTATGCCCCTTTCTTCGCAGAACAATCTTTTTGTTTCGCTGCCTCCGTCTGAGTTCACGACAAAGACATCGGGCTTTATGATATCTACAGACCCTATGAAATCCATCATGCCACTACCGCTATTTATCATGGCATCCTTTACATAACGTATGGATTTAACCATATAGAGCCGTTCCTTTTCCGAGCATATTGTCTTTCTGTTTTTGAGTTGCTCGATAGTTTTGTCGGATCCAATGCCCACATAAAGGTCACCGTATTTAGAGGCTTCCTTGAAGAATGCAACGTGTCCGGAATGGAGCATATCGTAGCATCCAGATACGAATACTTTCTTGTTTGTTGTAGTTTCTCGTTGTCCGTTTTCCGTTGTCATCGTTGTCCGTTTTCCGTTGCGTTATGCGAAATCAAGTACAAAAGTAGTGATTTTTATCAAAAGTTGCAAGTTGAGGAAAGAAAAAAGCACGTAGTCGGAGATATACTCCTTGCTGTGTGCTGATTAGGTTTTCAGTTGCCGGATTATGGCAGTAGGGAAGATTAAAGTTGAGGATTATGGGGCTATTGGATGTTGGGATGAGGGGAGGAGACGTGAGAGGTGTCCGGCGGTAATGAACTCTGGTGCGGGTAGATGTATCAGGGTTGGGGTGTCGATGAAGGCTACTGTGTCGGTATAGCGGGTGGCTATGTCGAGTTCGTGTGTTGAGAAGATTATGCATTTGCCTTGGTCATGTGAAAGATGACGTAGGAGTTCAACAAGTTCGTATCGGCTTGGCATATCGAGGAATGATGTTGGTTCATCAAGGAGAATGATGGGTGTGTCTTGTGCGAGAGCTCTGGCTATCATTATCCGTTGGCATTCTCCGTCGCTCATTGTCTCTATGGTTCTGTCGGCATAAGACAGCATGTTGACTGATTCGAGAGATTTAATGACAATATCCTCGTCTTGTTGCTGCATGTGTCCTATCCAATTTGTGTAGGGGGCGCGCCCTATCGCGACGATGTCACGGCATCGCATTGCCGGTATGCGTGCAGGACGGGTAGAGACGAATGCGAGAGTCCGTGCGAGGGCAGCGGTGCTGAGTGTACGTAGATCTTGCCCTGCGAGCTTGATTTTCCCTGTGTAGCCAGCATTAAGTCCGGCTATGGCTCGCAGCAGTGTTGATTTGCCGGTGCCGTTTCTGCCTATGAGGGAGTTCAATGATGCATCAGCAAATGATGTGGATGCATTCTGGAGCAGGATTCGCTTGCCGAAGGAGAGAGTTAAATTTTCAATGGATAGTGCACAATTCATAATGCATAATTCATAATTTATAATTGGCTGGACGGAGGAGGATGTAGATTACGATGGGGATGCCGAGGAGGGCTGTGATGGCATTTATGGGGAGAGTGAGGAGACGCGAGATTATATCGCACACAAGGAGGATTGCCGAGCCTGTCAGGAGAGTGGCGGGAAGGAGAATGCGATGGTCGGATGTGTGCCAAACCATACGGGCAACGTGCGGTAGAGCCAGACCGATAAACCCGATTGGTCCGCAGAATGCTGTGATTGTTCCTGCAAGAAGTGTGGTGGATAAGAAGATGAGAGAGCGGGCTTGTTTAAGATTCAACCCCATGGTGCGTGCGTATTCCTCCCCGAATAAAAGAAGATTTAGTGGTTTGATGGTCACGATTGCGAGAATCAGACCTGCTATAACTGCCGGTATTAAAATCCAAAGTTGCGATATAGTTACGTCGCCGAGAGACCCCATGGTCCAAATGACAAATGACTTGAGCGATTCATCGCGGCTAAGATATTGCAAAACCTGGACAATGGCACTGATACCTGATGAAAACATCATGCCAAGAATGAGGATTACCATGATGTCTTTGATACGTGTGGCCAACGCACCTACAATAATCAGGACAGCGGCAGCTCCTATCCATGCAGCACCCACAATACCAAGCGATGAAAAGACCGGGGAAAGACCCAGGAGTGGCGCGCCGAGAAGGAAGAGGGCAACCCCGAGTGATGCACCGGAACTTATGCCAAGCACATAAGGACCTGCAAGTGGATTGCGGAAGAGTGTCTGCATCTGCAGTCCGGATACTGAGATTGCAGCACCTGCGAGAAGTGCCACAACAGCTTTGGTGAGGCGTATGTTGATTACGATGCTTGCAACGGATCGTGGACAATCACCACCTGTCAGGGCACTCCATACCTGGGAAAGGGGGATATGGGTTGATCCAATAGCAAGGTCTGAGAGGAAGAGGGCAATTATTAATGCACAATGCACAATGCATAGTGCATAGTTTCTTTTCCTATTTCCGATTTGCGTTCTCATCGTTATCTTTTGTTGGGTTTTATCTCCGCGGGAAATGGGGGGAGTTGTACTAATGGGAGGATAGCGGTTTATAATAATAGAGAGAGTCGGAGGAAAGTTCGGGGTGAAAGATGTGGATTAGATCGCGGAGTATAAGGTCGGGGTGAGTTATGCCAGACTCAAAAAAGTCGTTGCCACCGGCCGAGTTGGCACGAAGAGTGTTGTTGTAGACGTATCCATTTCGAAAAACACGAGTATCGGTGAATTTGGGGTATTTTGCGGCGAGTTGGGATAGGGATACCATCTGATCCACATTAAGCCAAAAATCAGCTTCTGAGGCGAGCCTGTAAGCCTCCTCAAGATCGATTGGTGCTGATCTATTACCGGTGTCTTTTGTGTATATGTAATGGCCGCCTGCATCGGAGATTAGCTGAGCCATGTAGCTTGATGCTGACGGCATAAACCAAGAATCTCCATAAGGGACATTCAGCATTGCTGAAGGTGCATCGATGGCCTTGTCGGCAACGATTGCCTTCAGTGCGTTGTAGCGGTCGGCAATGCCGGTGAAGACTTCCTCTCCTTTCTTCCTCTCGCCGATTATCTCAGCGATAGGAATGATCCATTCCGCCTTGCCAAGTGGGGATTCCTCAAGGTAATCACCGACATAAAGGAATGGGATACCGAGTTCACGCAATTTGCCTTCCATTGAACTTGCCCCTGTCACGCCATATAGTAGAACCAGATCAGGGTCTGCTGCAAGAAGAGCCTCATAGTCAATACTGCCTTCATATCCGACATCGGCTATACTGTCGCGGCGATTCTTAATTTCGGGGTTGGTTATATAGTTAATGCCTGATACACCAACAATACGGTCAGTGGCACCGAGTGCATCGAGAAGAGCAATGTGGGTTGAAGACATGGTGATGATGCGATGTGCATCACCGTAGATGGATTGTCCGTTGAAATTTGAAGGGGCTTCGTCGCCGTCGCGGGCAATGAAGAGGGACGTGGGTATTGAGTCGGCTCCTTGCCATGAACCTTTGACTGTGAGGAGAGTGCTCCTGGTTTCAGGCTTACCTTTTATTTGGAATCCCGAGGCATATTGTGGCGCATAGCGGTTTTCAGTGAAATCCTCGATATTTGATGTCGAGCCTTTATGGCAAGATGTCAAGAGTATTATCAACACAAAGTGCATGATCGATAATGCATAATGCATATATAGTCTCCCGGCTCCCTTTTTTTTCATTCCGATAATATGGTTTAATATGTTATGGAGAGGAAAAACTCCATGTTTGTGCCGGGCATAGGTCGGGAGAGGACCGAAAGATACTCTGCGTTGAAAAGATTGTTGATGGCTAATTTGAACTGCAGACATATTGGGTTTAATTTCAGTGATTTCTCGAGAGTTAAATTACTTATAGAATAAGCAGGCAGATTGCCTGTCAGTGTTGAGGCATTGCTGGTCATAGTGAAACGTTCGGAGTAATAGCATGCCTTATAGAGAAGAGCCCATGTGCACCAGGCTACTCGAAGAGAGGCTGATAGCGAGTTTCGCGGCACATAGGGAAGCTGTTTTCCTACAGATTGGTCTGCTGCGCTTGTTTTCTCACCAACATTAATTGATGGAGTCCATGAATATGATGCATTAATGTCGAATTTCCAATCTTTCCAAGGAGTTATTCCGGCATCAGCCTTTAACTCTATGCCATAGGCATGTACGCTTTTTACATTTCTTGGAGAAAAGAATCCTTTGATTGTCGGTAGCCAGATTATCCAGTCATCAATCCTGGAGTCAAACCATGTGGTTGAAACAGAAGAAGAAAAATAATCAGACTGTGTTGCCTCAAAAGAGAAACCGGCATCGTAGCTCCACCCTTTTTCGCATCGTAGATCCGGATTGCCACCCGGCATAAAATAAAGGTCGTTGAGTGAAGGGAAACGGTAGTTCCGGCTGCCTGATGCCTTTAGTGTCAACCCTAAAAGAGTATTGCCGGAGTAGCTGTTGATCACTTTCCAATCTGCAAAAATAGCCGGAATAATAGGAGTTAAGGAATTGCCATAAGATTCATCGCGAATTACAGCAGAGACACCAATACCATCTATAGGCTGCCAACGTGCGGTAATCGCCGTGCTGATTTCAAGTCGTTTCTTATGATAGCCAATGTCTACCGGTGAGCCTGACGAAGATGCCAGCTGACGGTCAACGGACTTGACATTGTGGTGGTTCGCCGTGAGGGAGGCAGAAAAAAGCCAGCGGTCGGAAGGAAAGAAGTTAAGGAGAGCATTACCGAAGAAAGTGTTTGTGAGAGAGCGGGATCTAGTCATGACCGACCATATATCTTGAGTCATCTCGCGGCGATAGTCATATCCCATCCAGGTATGCATATATCCTGATTTGAGGTCAATGTTCCACGTGGAACGGTTATGTCGCCAGCCAATGAATGAACGGACTGTGTTCTCCCTCTGTCGGTTGTCGATTCCTCGCTCAGCACCATAATCTGTTGAGAGCATGGGAAGTTCCCGGTTAGAGGCAGTGTACCAAACATTGAGGGCAAACCGGTCGCCCTTTCGTGTGTCGTAGTATGCTTCCTGCAATAGATGGAAATCCTTAAAAGCGGCGGATCTGTTCTTTTCCTTAGGATGGTACTGCCCTATTATGTTGCGGTTTTCATCATAGATGTTGAGCTTCTTGTCGCGGTTTATATAGGTATAGTCGTTGTCGGAAGATGAGAAGACGGCGCGGGTAGAAAAAGACCAGTTGCGGTTTGAATATGACAGTCGCAGGAATTCGTCGAACGTCTTGAATGAACCTATTCCCTGAATATAGCTTATATGGAATCCACGGTTATATTCCGGTGATGTTGAGAGAGATATTGCTCCGCCAAGTCCTCCTCCTGATTGATTGACAGAAGAAGTACCGTGAAGCAGGGAAGCCTTGTCGATGAAGTATGCCGGGATGGTAGAGAAATCAGTCATGCCGAGCATAGGGCTATTTAGGGGCATGCCATTCCAAGAAACGTTTGTATGAGAAGGGGAAGTGCCACGGAATGCGACGGTAGACATGGTTGCACGGCCGTAGCTTTTGACAAATACTGAAGAGTTGAAGGCGAGGACATCAGCCATTGAGAGGGCAATGTTTTCCTTCAGTGAAATTGAGTCGAAGTCTGTTTTTTGGATTCCGATATCCTGCATAGGGCGTCGGGCTGTAACCATCAGCTCCTGAAGGTTTATGGATGTGAAATTAGGATCTTCAGTGGTTATCGAGTCTTTGGTAGATAGTTGGAGAGGTTGGGAAAAAGCGAAATTAGTCGGCATCGTTGAGATGGCGATGAATGCAAAGAGATGTATGAGTACACGTGTCATGAATAGTCCCGTTCATTAGTTAAATGCAACGGTAGGTTTTCTGACTTGTCCCATAGGTCTCGGCGCCTTCTCGAGTGTTTAGGACTCAATGACATAGAGCTTTGACTTTGGCAATCATATTTATTGCCGGGATTTACAGCAGCGGGTACTGTTACGGATTCACACCGTGATTCCCTTTCCGTTTGCTATAGGAATAACAATTTGTAATTCTTTTATGTTTTGATTTTTTAATAATATGGGGCTTCAGTTAGAGGTTCTTTATTTCTTTAATAGAGAGGGTGATTTGATGATTTTAGAATTTTGTGATTTTTTTAGGTGAAATGTGGTAATAATTGAGAATAAAATTGTTTGGCAATAGGGGCAAAGGGATTTGGTGGATTGAGAGAGAATTATTAATTTTGTGAGAGAAATAATATTGATTATGGGAAAAGATCAGACAGTTCTGTTTCATTCTACGGTTTTCGGGCCGATACATAGCCGTAGACTGGGTGTTTCATTGGGCGTCAATCTCATGCCAGACGATGGGAAAGTTTGTTCGTTTGATTGCCTCTACTGTGAGGCGGGTTTCAATGCTCAGGGTAAAGGCACTACGGGTCTTCCGGTTCGGGAGCAGGTTTACAGGCAACTTGAGACCAAACTTTCCTCGATGAAGGAGAATGGTGATCATCTTGATGTGATCACATTTTCAGGAAACGGTGAACCGACACTTCATCCTGATTTCCCTCATATCATAGACGATACACTTGCCCTCCGTGACTGCTATTATCCTGATGCGAAAGTGTCTGTTCTAACTAATTCCACGATGATATTCAACAAGGATGTCGCGGATGCCTTAAAAAAGGTTGACAACAATATCCTTAAGCTTGATTCCGCTATAGAAAGCACCATGCGTTTGATTGACCGACCTAATTCAAAAGGGTTTACGGTTGAGAATGTGATCAAAGGACTTAAACAGTTTGAAGAAACCGGTATTATTCAGACCATGATGCTAAGAGGAGAACATGACGGGGTAACAGTAGATAATACCACAGATGAGGAGATAGAAGCGCTTATAGATGCTTACAAGGCAATAAAGCCTCGCGAGATAATGCTATATAGCCTTGACCGCTCCACCCCTGAGGAAAGGCTTGTAAAGGTGGAAAAGGATGAGCTGGAGATGATCGGAGATCGGATCGCTTCTGAAACTGGGATTAAGGTTCAGGTGAATTAGGGGGATAACGACAGAGTGTTAGCCGGATCCAATGCGACAATAATCCAAATTTACCAAATAAGCTCAATGTAAGCAATAGAGGATTTAAGCTGATTATCTTTATGAGAGAAATTGTAATTCCTCCGGAGGTGCGGAAACAAGGTAAGGTGGCTTTGGTAGGACCTGCCACGAGGATCAAGCCGGAGATAGTGGCGGAACTTGTGAAACTTAACCTGGAATGTCCCGAGGAGTTTCCAGGTTCTGAATTGATTGTATATCCTTCGGCTTTAGATGAGTATGCGTGCGGAAGTTATGCTGCTTCACTTGCTCAACGAGTGGCTGATTTCAAAGACGCATGGAGCCGGGATGACGTAGACTTGGTGATATGCGCGAGGGGTGGTTATGGATGTGTTCAATTGCTTGATTACCTTACTGTTGATTTTATTAAAGCTCATCCGAAATGGCTTGTTGGTTTTTCGGATGTTTCGGCTCTTCATGCGTTGATGCTGAAGTGCGGGATTGCCTCTATACATGGGGGGATGGCAAAGCAACTGGTTGAGGATACGGATGCAGGATACGGTGGATATAGGAAAGTCTTCAAGCATCTGGTGGAGTCATCTGCTCCTAAGATTGAATATAAAGTTGCGCCGCATGAGTATAACATTTATGGTGAGAGCCATGGAATATTGCTTGGAGGCAACTTCGCTGTGCTTAACGGACTTGGCGGTACTCCTTATGATATTATGAAAGAAAGTCTGAATAGGGATGTCATTCTTTTTCTTGAGGACGTTTCGGAACCGATCTATGCCGTTGAACGGATGCTTTACCGTCTGCATCTTCAGGGAGTGCTTGGAGCGGTGAAAGGAATTTTATTTGGTCAGTTCACAGATTGGAAAAGTGACAGAAATCATGATACGATGTATGATATGATTAAGTCATGGCTCACGGAATGGGGAATCAGCTGCCCTGTTGCTTTTGATTTTCCTGTTGGACATAATGAACGAAATGTTCCGTTGATAGAGGGAGGTAGGGCAAGTGTGAAGATCAATGCATCCGGTGTAAAATTTTCGCAATTTTAAGCTTTAAGCATTGGATTTTTGCCGAGGGACGTACATGTTCTCAGTAATTTTGGATTGTCGGGGCTTTAATTTAGTGTTATATGAGGTGCAATAAATTGATTGTCAATAACTAATTAGTATTTGCATATTTTCATCAAATGAAGAAAAATAGATAAAATAATAAGGTAATTGAATAGGTTGAAGGATTTTTGAAGAAATGTGTGATAAATTCGTGAGAATTTGTTATATTTGCAATCGAAGCAGGTCTTCGTGTTGTCCGGTTCCCAATTCCGTTTTGATGTTTTCGGGCAAATGATTGTGTTGAGTTCCGATTTTGGAATTAGACAGATAGGACGAATGGTTATGATAGAGAAAGAATGATAAGAATATGATAGAATTTACATTGCAAGGAGTCAGTATGCCCGACATTGATATGCGGCGCGTATCGGCGTGGATAGAACAGGTGGCATCGTCTCATTCCCGAATAGTGGGAAATCTTAATTATCTCTTTGTGGATGATGATGCGATATTGATTGCCAACCGTCAATTCGTGAATCATGATTATTATACAGATATTATAACCTTTGACTATTCGAGAGGAAACAAGATTGGTGGGGACATTATGATCTCGGTAGATACAGTTGCCACGAATGCCGAAAAATTCGGAGTTCCCTATTCGAGAGAGTTGCTTAGGGTCATAATTCATGGAGTGCTTCATCTCGTGGGTATCAACGACAAAGGTCCCGGTGAAAGAGAGATAATGGAACAAGCTGAGAATGAGGCTCTTCGAATTTGGGATGAAATCTAATTAATATCGTGTTTAATTTGATCAGCTAAGAAATTGCGATAAAGCATAGGATGTTTTGGAAAATAAGGAGATTGATGTAATTGAAGGAATCAGAAGAGTATTTTATATTAGAGCATAGAAATCATGCGATTTGAATATGATGTGATAGTGGTCGGCGCAGGGCATGCCGGATGTGAGGCAGCAGTTGCGTCTGCACGATTAGGATGCAGTACACTACTTATTACAGCGGATATGAACCGCGTTGCACAGATGTCGTGTAATCCGGCCGTCGGTGGTATAGCGAAGGGCCAGATAGTGCGAGAAATCGATGCATTGGGGGGAATGATGGGCATAATAGCAGACAAGACAGCAATCCAGTTCCGCATGCTCAACAGGAGCAAGGGCCCGGCAGTTTGGTCGCCACGAGTGCAGTCTGACCGCACGAGATTTATTGATGAGTGGCGCAAGACTCTCGACGAAACAGAAAATCTATTCCTCTTTCAAGATATGGTTGTCAAGCTACTATTTGAATCAGCGGAAGAGGGTAGTGGTAAGCAAAAGGTCTGCGGAGTAGAGACAGCTCTTGGAATCACTTTCAAATCGAAAAAGACAATCCTGACAGCCGGCACATTTCTAAATGGGTTGATGCATTTCGGCCGTACGCAGATTGAGGGAGGCCGGATTTCAGAAGCATCATCGCATGGACTTTCCGATCAGTTGCGGGAAATAGGTGTCAATGTAGGCAGGATGAAGACTGGGACACCGGCAAGAATTGACGGTGGCACCATAGATTATGATTTTGTCACTGTCCAGTCGGGAGATGATGAGATTTTGTTTGATGGAAGTGTCAAGAGAGACTTTCATAAATTTTCCTATCTTCCGAATGTGAAACGAGAATTGCAACCGCGAGACTGCTATATCGTGCATACAAGTCCGGAGGTTCATAAGACACTACATGATAATCTTGCAGATTCTCCTTTATATAATGGACAGATAAAAAGCATAGGTCCGCGTTATTGTCCGTCGATAGAGACGAAGATAGTGACGTTTGCTGACAAGGATAGCCATCAGTTATTTCTTGAACCGGAAGGAGTGAACACACATGAATTCTATATAAATGGTTTTTCGAGTTCCCTGCCTTGGCAAGTACAGGTGGAGGCATTGACAAAGATTCCGGCGTTGAAGAATGTTCAATTCTATCGACCCGGTTACGCCATAGAGTATGACTTCTTTGATCCAACCCAGTTGTTTCACTCGCTTGAGTCTAAATTGGCGGGGAATCTATATTTGGCGGGTCAGGTAAATGGTACAACCGGCTATGAGGAGGCAGGAGCGCAGGGTCTTATTGCCGGTATCAATGCCGCACGATCCGCCCAAGGACTCGAACCTGTGATATTGGGGAGAGACCAGGCCTATATCGGAGTTCTGATTGACGATCTTGTAACCAAAGGCGTTGATGAGCCATACCGTATGTTTACGAGTCGTGCGGAATTCCGCATCCTACTACGTCAGGATGACGCAGATTTGCGTCTTACTCCTCTTGGACATGAAATAGGACTTGCGTCTGAATTCCGATATGAGAAAATGCAGTCGAAATATTCGGAGCGAGCATCGCTTGTGGAGTGGTGTGAGAATACCTCTGTAAGACCTTCAGATGAACTTCAGGATTATCTTGAGGCAGTCGGCACCGGGAGACTTACAGGACGCGTGAAAATAGCCGATTTGCTACGTCGCCCTCAACTGAATTTCGAGAAACTGCTACCGATGCTTCCTGAACTCAGAAGCCGTTGCGAGGAAGTGGAAGCGGAGAGGAGAGATGAAATCATTGAGTCAGCCGAGATACTTATCAAGTATCAGGGATATATAGACAGGGAACGGGAGTCAGCTGAAAGGATGAAAAGGTTGGAGAAAGTTAAGATTCCGGACGCGATGAATTTTGAAGATCTGTCTGCTCTCTCTACCGAGGCCCGTCAGAAACTCACACGG
The DNA here is from genome assembly GCA_964421525.1 of uncultured Sangeribacter sp. Lineage (GTDB taxonomy): Bacteria > Bacteroidota > Bacteroidia > Bacteroidales > Muribaculaceae > Lepagella. Next base: position 32,642 of record CAYQXG010000002.1, read on the forward strand.
ATCCGTCCGGCAACGATAGGGCAAGCTTCGAGAATTCCCGGAGTGTCTCCTTCGGATATCAATGTCCTGCTTGTGTTGCTTAGGAATTAGGCGGCATTTTAGTTCAAGATCCAATGAGACTAATGAGGCAAATGGTGTTGATGTGGTGTTGATGAGGTCTATGAGGTGACTTAGAATAAATGATTGAAAAAGGGTGTGTTATAAGACAAATGTTTCACGTGAAACATTTAGGCCGATTGGGAAAGGGTAGAAATTATGGGGTGAATGAAGAGTAAAAATTGCGATTTAATCGAAAAATTTGAAATTATTAATTAACAAATAAGAAAAATGAAGATTGAAGAATTGAAGGGTCTCATCAGGGATGTGCCTGATTTCCCATCGGTGGGGACTATTTTTAGAGATTTGACAACTATGATAAAGGATGGAGCGGCTCTGAAGGTTACAGGAGATGCCCTTGCGGATCTATATAAAGATAAGGGCGTGACTAAAGTCGTGGGTATTGAATCACGCGGATTCATCGGAGGATCTATACTTGCAGATCGTCTTGGAGCAGGCTTTGTGCCGGCACGTAAGCCGGGAAAACTTCCTTCTGTGACAGTGAAGGCATCTTACGCAAAGGAATATGGTGTTGACACCATCGAGTTGCACAGTGATGCTATCACATCTGATGATGTAGTGGTGATTCATGACGATCTGCTTGCTACCGGCGGAACCATGAACGCATGTTGCCAGCTTGTAAAGTCGATGAATCCGAAAAAAATCTATGTTAACTTTATTGTAGAACTTACAGAACTAAACGGTCGGGATCATCTTCCAAAGGACGTGGAGGTGACATCGTTGTTTAAGTATTGAGGTTGGTCATTTCTCGTTTCCCGCAATCTATTTCCTGTTTTCGGTTGGCGGGAAGCTAATTGGGGAGATGTAGGATAGATGACAGAGGAGAGAGGCAAAATAAGAAGATAATGGCTGAAGAGCATTTGCTGGCAGGAGCCGGCAGAGACATAAATGAGCATGGCGGCTTCAATCTTGAGATATCATCGGACAGAACGCCCGATGATATACGCCATAACCGACCGGGGGAGAAGCTTCGTGAGAAGATTCTCTCCTTGCCGGACTTGCCCGGAGTCTACATGTATCTCGACAATACGGGCACTGTGATTTATGTGGGGAAAGCGAAGCGACTAAAGCGAAGGGTTTCTTCATATTTTAACCGGCAGCATGAAATCAGAAGAACTAATCTTCTCGTAAGGTCGATAGTGGACATGCGATTCATTGTGGTTCACTCCGAGGAGGATGCCCTTCATCTGGAGAGCGCGATGATCAAGGAATACCAGCCTCGCTATAACGTACTGCTAAAGGATGACAAGTCATATCCTTGGATAGTGGTGACCAAAGAGGAATTTCCACGGGTGTTCATGACGCGGGAAAAGGGTCTCGGCGCAAAATACTACGGGCCCTATTCAAATGTGCAGTCGGCGAAGGTAGTGCTTCAGCTTATCAGAGATATTTTCCCTTTACGCAGCTGTCGCCATTCGCTCGATGAAAAGGGAATTGCCAGGGGTAAGTATTCTCTTTGTCTCGACTATCACATCAAGAAATGCGGCGGCCCATGCAGGGGATTCATCAACCGTGACCAATATGATGAATATGTGAAGAGAGTACGCGCCATCTTAAGGGGAGAAACCGTAGAGCTTGAGAAATATCTTCTTGGAGAAATGGAGCGTCTTAGTGAGGAGTGGAAATTTGAACAGGCTCAGGAGGTGAAGGAGAAATATGAGGCTGTGAAGCGCTATAATATCAAAAGCATCGTTGCCAAGACCGAGGCTGCCGACCTTGATATATTCGGCTTTGTGGCGAGCGACGATGAAGATGATGCGGTGATCAACTTCATGCATCTCCATAACGGTGCGGTTATTCAGAGCATCAATCTTGAATACAAGAGATGTTCGGCATCATCAAAAGAGGAACTACTTTCGATGGCAATAGCAGAAGTGGAACGCAGGTTCGAGCGGAAATTTTCCGATGTAATCGTACCTTTTCTGCCCGACGTGGAATTCGGTGATATTAAGTTTACGATTCCTCAGCGAGGCGATCTTAAGAAGGTGCTTGAGGTGGCCATAAAGAATGCTACGCAATATCTGAAAGATAAGGAGAAGCAGGCAGAGGCACTTGACCCGGAGAGGAGTGTCGAGAAACTTATGGAAACGATGAAGAAAGATTTTCACCTTGAAGTGCAGCCAAGACATATAGAATGTTTCGACAACTCGAATATACAGGGTACAAACCCCGTGGCAAGTTGCGTGGTTTTTAAAAACGGAAAGCCGTCGAAAAAAGATTATCGCCATTTCATAATCAAGACCGTAGTAGGTGCGGATGACTTTGCTTCGATGAAAGAGGTGCTTCACCGTCGCTATACACGAATGATGGCTGAAGGAGAAAAATTGCCCGACATGGTAGTTGTGGATGGGGGCAAGGGGCAGTTGAGTGCAGCTGTGGAAGCTTTCGATGAGATGGGCATAAGGGGAGAGGTGGCTCTGGTGGGTATAGCAAAGAGACTTGAAGAGATATATTTCCCCGGAGATTCGCTACCTCTCTACATCAACAAGACAAGCCCAAGCCTGAGAGTTATCCAAGCCATGCGCGACGAAGCACACCGTTTTGGTATAACTCATCATCGCGACAGACGTTCAAAAGGGCAGACAGTGAGCGAACTTGACAGTATCAAAGGTATTGGCCCGGCTACTAAGACATTGCTAATCAAAAGTTTTAAAAGTGTGAAACGTATTAAGGAAGCTACCCTTGACGATTTGATTACAGTAGTGGGAAAATCTAAAGGGGGAATTATATATTCGCATTTTCATCAGACAGATGCGTAGGAATACGGAAAATTATTATTAACTTTGCAAAATGGGAGGGACTTTGGGAACGAAAAGCAAGAGAAAAGACAGAAATAAAAAGTATGGAGCCCATAATAGAACCAGTGGATAGAGCTTCGATAGAGAGCGAATTGACTCCAGAACGTTTTCTACGGCACACGAATAAAGGCGACAATCATCTATATGTTGTCGATGCTCACTGTGCACCCCACACCATGCGTGAGATAGGCAGGCTTCGTGAATTGGCATTCCGGCAGGCAGGCGGGGGGACAGGCAAAGGTTGCGACATCGATGAGTTTGACACCATGCAGAATCCATGTCAGCAGTTGATAGTTTGGGATCCGGAGGCACGGGAAATTCTCGGCGGCTACCGATTCATAACCGGTGACAAGATATCTGTGATAGATGGCGTGCCCAGGATAGCAACGTCTCATCTCTTCAATTTTTCAGAAAAATTTCTTAGGGAAATCTTACCCGATACGCTTGAACTCGGACGGTCGTTTGTTTCTGTCGGCTACCAGAGCAGCAAGGCCGGAGCAAAGGCGCTTTTTGCCCTTGACAATCTATGGGACGGGCTCGGAGCGCTTACAGTGGTCTATCCTCATATAAAATATCTGTTCGGTAAGGTGACGATGTATCCGGCATTCGGACGAAGAAACCTTGACCTGATCCTTGGATTTCTTAACAAGCATTTTCCTGATCCCGATGGTCTGGTCAGTCCGATCAGGCCAATAGAGACCAAGGCGATGTCGGCAGAAATACAGGATGAACTATCAGGCTCAACCTATAAAGAAGACTACAAGATTCTAAATAGACTGATCAGGGAGCAGGGGCTCAATATCCCACCGCTGGTTAATGCATATATGAGTCTATCGCCGACGATGCGCATGTTTGGCACAGCAGTGAACTCCGAGTTCGGAGAGGTTGAGGAGAGTGGAATATTCCTCACTATATCTGAAATAGTAGATGAGAAAAAGGAAAGACATATAGAAACGTATAAGGAGGAAATCGGAAATGAATAAGGTACTGGTGACCGGGGCAGACGGTTTTATAGGCTCCCATCTGACAGAGGCGCTCCTTTCAGCAGGATGCGAAGTCCGGGCTCTTGCACAATACAATTCCTTCAACAACTGGGGATGGCTTGAAGATGTGCATCATCCGGGACTTGAGGTTGTGACGGGCGATGTCCGCGACCCCAATTATTGCCGGCATATCGTGAAAGGTGTCGACACTGTGTTTCACCTTGCAGCCCTCATTGCGATTCCCTACAGTTATGTGGCACCGGATTCGTATATAGACACGAATGTGAAGGGAACTCTCAATATTTGCCAGGCAGTCAGGGATGAAGGAATAGGGCGGCTGTTGGTGACCTCCACCTCAGAGGTGTATGGAACGGCCCGTTATGTTCCGATAGATGAAAACCATCCAAAGCAACCGCAGTCGCCATATTCGGCCTCGAAAATAGGGGCAGATGCAATAGCGATGAGTTTTCACAACGCCTTTGAGACTCCGGTGACCATAGTCAGGCCATTCAACACTTATGGTCCGCGACAATCTGCACGAGCCATCATTCCCACTATCATCACCCAGATAGCATCGGGTATGAGGGAAATAAAAGTCGGAGATCTTACACCGACAAGAGATTTCAACTTTGTTGAAGACACTGCCGCAGGATTCATAGCACTTGCCAAGTGTGAAGATGCCATAGGCAAGGAAGTGAACATAGCGACAGGAAAAGAGGTTACTATGGCGGAGACATTGCAGACAATAGCAAGGTTGATGGATGCAGATGTGGAATGGGTTACAGATCCCCAGCGTCTGCGTCCAAGCGGAAGCGAAGTATTCCGGCTTCTGGGCGACAACCGTCTGATCACTTCATTGACTGGTTGGCGTCCTCGTTTCAGTCTTGAAGAAGGGCTAAGGAAGACAATCGGATGGTTTACGGATGCGTCAAATCTAAAGAAATACAAATCAGGAATCTATAATATATGAAGAAGATAAACATCATGATGCTCGGAGGAGCGCGTCGTGTATCAATGGCAGAGCTGTTCAAACGAAGCGGCGAGCGAATAGGCCGTGAGGTGAACATTATCAGCTATGAACTCATGGAGCAGGTGCCTATTGCATTGGTTGGTAAGGTAATAGTCGGTCTTCGTTGGAGCGATCCAAACGTAGTTGCAGATATTGTAAAGGTTGCCAAGGAATATGAGATCGACATAATTCTTCCGTTTGTTGACGGTGCAATAGAGATAGCGTCGAAAGTGCGCCAGCACCTACCGGGTGTATTTGTTCCGGTGGGCGATTTTGAGACGAGCCGCACGATGTTTGACAAGGTGGAGGCTGCCAAGGCATTTGAGAAGGCAGGGATTCCGATTCCAAAGACCTATACAGCCATCAATGCGAAGATGCCGGCAATAGCAAAACCCCGCAAGGGTTCGGCATCGCGAGGGATAAAGATTTTCCATACCCTCGACGAACTAATGCAACTAAACAATCTGAGCGATTATCTCGTTCAGGAATATCTTGAGAACAGAGATGAGTACACTGTGGACTGCTACGTATCGCAAAGCGGAGAGATACTTACTGTGGTGCCAAGGGTGCGTCTCGAGGTTATGGGGGGCGAGGTGACCCGCACTATCACATGCCGCAACAACACTCTCGACAAACTTAGCCGTCGGGTTATTGAGACATTCAATCTCAGAGGCCCCGTAACGCTTCAGTTCCTTCACGATCTCGACAGGAACCGCTACCTGCTGATGGAGGTCAATCCCAGGCTTGGAGGGGGAGTTGTATGTTCGATCTATGCAGGCGCGCCAATAACCGATTATATCATAGATGAGTCGCGGGGGATAACGCTTCAGCCATGCGACGACTGGGCTTACAACACTCTGATGGCACGCTATCAGAAAGAGGCGATCTTCTACGAGTCGTGATTACACGGTTTCAACAGCGGCGGCTTAGATGCAGATGTATGATTTTTATGAAAAAAGTTGCAAGTTTAACGTAATTTATGTAACTTTGATTCCAAATATCGTCAGATTTGTATGAACATATAGATTGAGATGAACGTATATAATTTATAACCCGAATTTTAGTTAGTTTTTATACACATGATCATGAAAAAAACATTAGTTTATGTATCAATGGGAGCAATCGCCCTGACATTGGGTTCCTGCTCCAAGAAGGTGGGTGATTTCGCATCCGAGTATTTCACCACAAATCCGACTCCGCTTGAGACAGTAGGCGAGACAGTGCCGGCCACAATTTCAGGAACAGTTCCTGCCAAGTTCATGCCGAAGAATGCGGTAGTGACCGTAACCCCGGTCCTTGTATGGGACGGCGGTGAGGCTTCCAGCTCACAGGTTACATTCCAGGGAGAAAACGCACGTGCAAACGGACAGGTGATTTCCTACAGCGACGGAGGTCCGGTTACAATTCCGTTTAATGTGAAATATCAGCCAGAGATGGTCAACAGCGACCTTTATCTTGACTTTAAGGTTAATCAGGGAAACAAGGACTATGTTCTTCCTCGTGTCAAGGTTGGCTATGGTGTGATTGCAACCTCTACCCTTACCGACATTGCAGTTCTTGAGCCTGCGGCTTCTGCAAGCAATTTCGAGCGCATCATCAAGGAACAGTATAGCGCAGAAATCAAGTTCCTCATCAACCAGGCAAACATCCGTGCAAACCAGATCAAAGCAGCAGACTACGTAGATCTCAACAACGAGCTTCTTGCAGCTAACGCAGCTCCCAATATGGAAATCGCAGGTGTGAATGTTCACTCTTATGCTTCTCCTGACGGTACAATGGCATTCAACACAGCACTTGCCGAGAAGCGTGAGGTCAACACTGTAGACTATATGCGCAACCAGCTCAAGAAAGATAAGATCACTGAATTCGGTGAACTCACTTCTGAATTCACTCCGGAAGACTGGGAAGGTTTCCAGCAGCTCGTAGAGAAGAGCAATATCCAGGACAAGAATCTTATCCTGAGCGTTCTTAAAATGTATAAGGATCCGGAACAGCGCGAAAGAGAAATCCGTAACATGTCGGCTGTATTCAATGAACTCGCTGATCAGATCCTCCCGCAGCTCCGTTACTCAAAGATCGTTGCTACAGTCAATGTAATCGGCAAGAGCGATGCAGAACTCCTCACACTGATCGAATCATCACCTAACGAGCTCAACATTGAAGAGATTCTCTACACAGCTACACTCGTTGACGACAACAAGCGCAAGGCTGCTATCTATGCAACAGCAACCCAGCTCTTCCCGAACGACTACCGCACATGGAATAACCTTGGTGCAACCCAGTTCAGCCTCGGCAACTATGATGCAGCTTCAAATGCACTCGCTAAGGCTGCTCAGCTCGCACCCAACAACAAGGAAGTTGAGCTCAACCAGGGCCTTATCGCACTCGCAAACAAGGACATGAGCAAGGCTAAGGATCTCATCGGCGGAGCAGCCGGCGTTCCTGAGGCAGCAGCAGCACTCGGCGTTCTCTATATCGGCGAAGGTCAGGTTTCAAACGCAGTCAACAGCTTGAGCGGAGTAAAGAACAACAACGCAGCACTTGCACAGATTCTTTCAAAAGACTACAGCGCAGCTAAGAACACACTTGCAGGTATTCAGAACCCCAATGCAAACACCTACTATCTTGCAGCTATCGTAGGTGCACGCACCAACAATGAGAATATGGTTCTCACTAACCTCCGCGAAGCTATCAAGCTTGACAACAGCATGCTCGCAAAGGCACAGAAGGACCTTGAATTCGCAAGCTACAATCTTGGCGGACTCTAATTAAAGGATGAAATAACGTCGATGACAAAAATTGACGCTTGAAAATATTATCCGACCTTAAGGGCGTGGGCCGTGACAGGCCCACGCCCTACCAATACTCAACATTCTATCGAAATGGTTTTAAAATACGACTATCTTGTGATCGGCTCGGGAGTTGCCGGAATGAGTTTTGCCTTGAAAGTTGCTTCACCGCAACATCGCGTGGCAATAATATGCAAGACAACTCTTGAAGAAGCCAATACATTTTTTGCACAGGGAGGAGTGGCAAGTGTCACCAATCTTGCGGTGGACGATTTTGACAAGCATATACACGACACGATGGTGGCGGGTGACTGGCTGTCAGACCGTGATGCAGTGGAGAAAGTTGTTAAAAATGCCCCTTCGCAGATAAATGAACTGCTAAAGTGGGGTGTAGACTTCGATAAGAAGGAAGACGGAACGTTTGATCTTCATAGAGAGGGTGGACATTCGGAATTCCGTATCCTTCATCACGCCGACAACACAGGAGCAGCCATTCAGGAATCACTGATAGAACGGATAAAGGAGAATCCAGATATCGACATATACGAGCATAGTTTTGCTGTGGAGATCATCACCCAGCATCATTTAGGAAAGATCGTTACCCGACGCACTCCAGACATCACATGCTACGGAGCATACGTGCTTGATGAGAAGACAGAAAAAGTCAATACATTCCTTGCTAAAGTGACAGTTATGGCGACCGGAGGTGTCGGAGCATGCTACACCACCACCACCAACCCCTTGACGGCAACAGGCGACGGGATAGCGATGGTCTACCGTGCGAAGGGAACAGTCAGCGACATGGAATTCATACAGTTTCATCCCACCGCTCTATATCATCCGGGCGACCGCCCCAGTTTCCTTATCACGGAAGCTATGCGTGGCTACGGGGCTGTATTAAAGACCACAGATGGAAAGGAATTCATGCATAAATACGATTCCCGTCTTTCACTTGCACCACGCGACATAGTGGCCCGCGCGATAGATTCAGAGATGAAACTGACCGGTACTGATCATGTATGTCTCGACGTCACCCACAAGGATCCGGAGGAGACAAAGAAACATTTCCCGAATATCTACGAGAAATGCCTGTCGCTTGGAATAGATATCACCAAGGAAATGATACCGGTTGCACCGGCAGCACACTATCTTTGCGGCGGCATCAAGGTCGACCTTGACGGGCAGTCGAGCATCGACCGCCTCTATGCCATAGGAGAATGCTCATGCACTGGACTTCACGGCGGCAACCGTCTGGCATCAAATTCGCTCATAGAGGCGGTGGTCTATGCTGATGCTGCCGCCAAGCACTCGCTTGACAGAATAGATGGCATTGATTTCAGGACCGACGTGCCGGAATGGAACGACGAAGGCACGACCCATACTGAAGAGATGGTGCTTATCACGCAGTCGGAGAAGGAAGTTAACCAGATCATGGGTTATTACGTGGGAATAGTTAGGAGCAACTTGCGTCTTGACCGCGCATGGAACCGTCTTGACATATTATATCAGGAGACAGAGAAACTATTTAAGGAAAGCAAGCCAACGCGTGCTCTCTGCGAGCTAAGAAACATTATCAACATCGGCTATCTCATAATGCGCCAGGCACGTGAACGAAAGGAGAGCCGAGGACTTCATTTCACTGTAGATTATCCTCATCCGGAGCTGGATAACGAACCATGAGGTTGAGAACAGTGTTAAGACTCTAAAGATTAATAGAAAATTCCGTATGAAAAGGATTATACTGCCATTGTTGGCATTGATTATCGTGTGGCCTGGAGCAGACGCCAAAAAAAGCCACGACATGTCGCTCCAGCGCAATCTTAAGACTTTCAATTCTATGGTGAAAGTGTTGGAGGATAATTATGTAGACTCAATCAGAATAGACGAGGCGTTCAATGCGGCGTCGCGCGCTATGCTGAACACTGTAGATCCTTACACGGAATATTATACGCCTGAAGACCGCGATGCCTTGATGAAAATGACCACCGGTGAGTATGCCGGGATAGGCAGCTACATCACTGAATATGAAGGCTATGTATGTATATCGCAACCTATGGAGGGGAGCCCTTCTGCCAATGCAGGTCTAATGCCGGGCGACAAGATAGTGAAAGTCGACACAGTGGCAACCAAGGGATTGAAGAGCGATGCAGTGTCAAAGTTACTTAAAGGTACACCCGGGACGGATGTATATATCGAGGTTATACGCCCGTATGTGGCAGATTCATTGAAGAAGTTCACTGTCACGAGAGAGAAAGTAGCGGAGAAATCAGTGCCATATTTCGGCATGGTCAGTCCAACGACAGGCTATATAAGGCTCACGAGCTACATAATGAAGTCGGCGGAAGAAGTTTCTGCAGCCCTTGACACCCTAAAGAAAAATCCGGGATTCTCTCAACTTATCCTCGATCTCCGTGGCAATGGAGGAGGTCTGGTCGAGAGTGCCATAGATATATTAGGAAACTTTCTGCCCAAGGGCACGCAGGTGCTCCGCACCAGTGGCAATGGAAAGGAGCGAATCTACAAGACGACTCACAATCCAAGATTCCCGGATATCCCGCTTGTGGTGCTTACCGACGGGGGCACTGCATCAGCCTCGGAAATCACGGCAGGTGCACTTCAGGATCTTGACAGGGCAGTTCTCGTAGGCAGCCGAAGCTATGGAAAGGGTCTTGTGCAGTCCACATTCCAGCTGCCGCATGATGCAGTGCTGAAAGTCACTGTGTCGAAATATTACATACCGTCGGGACGTCTTATACAGGCACTCGATTACTCACGTCGCAATCCGGATGGAAGTGTAGCACGTACCCCGGATTCCCTGACCAACGTCTACTATACTTCAAGAGGACGTGAGGTGCGCGACGGCGGTGGCTTGCAACCAGACTCCGTGGTTAAGAACAATATTTATTCAGACGTGCTCTACAATCTGGTGACGAAAAACAAGATATTTGATTTTGCCAACAAATACAGGGCTGAGCATCCTGAAGCAATTTCTCTCGATGAATTCGTAATAAATGATGATGTCTATGCCCAGTTCACTGAGTTTGTAACCGGGAGCGGCATGAAATATGACACCTCATTTGATGCCTTGATCAAGGAAATCAGGAAGCAAGCAGATGAGCAAGGATATATGACCGGTGAAAACGACTCTACGCTTAAGGTGCTTGAGAAGTCGCTGGGCAGTGATCTATCACGAGATCTCGAATTCAAAAAGAAAGAAATCAAGGACTATCTTGCAGAAGAGATTGCCACCCGCTACTATGGCGAGCGTGGTCGTTTGGCTGTGGAGGTCAAGACTGATCCTGTGGTTGAGAAAGCAATCGAGATAATCGAATCGCCAGTCTATGATGCGATATTAAGAGGCAACCCCTCATCGGATAAAGGAACTCAGGCAACGAAGAAAGGAAAAGGCAAATGAGCGGCATGATGACGCTTGGGGAAGCAGCATCGTTATTCGCAACAACGCCCAGGCAGGAAGCTCTTAGGAAACTTATCGACGACCGCAAGATCTCTCGCGTGTCGCTGACAGGACTTAAGGGTTCGTCGGCCGCTATGCTTCTCGGTAAGCTTTCCAATTGCAAGAGACCGATGGTGATAGTGGCTGATGATGCGGATAGTGCCGGATATCTATACCATGACCTTTCAAGGGTGGCGGAATGTGAAGTGGGATTTTTCCCTTCCGGCTACAAACGGCATATAAAGTATGGACGCATCGACGCCCCTCAGCAGATTCTTAGAGCAGAGACTCTGGACGGGTGGCGCAATAAACGTCTGGGATTGGTAGTCACCTATCCGGATGCCCTTGCGGAGCGGGTGCCTTTGAGGGAAGAACTTGAGAGAAACACACTTCATCTCTCTACGACGAAAAGGGCAGATATTGGCAAGATAGAGGATAGGCTTGAGGAAATGGGTTTCCGACACGTTGATTACGTCTACGAACCGGGTCAATTTGCCCGCAGAGGATCGATTCTCGACGTTTTTCCCTATTCAAATGAACTTCCCTACCGCATAGACTTTTTTGACGATGAAATCGACTCTATACGTAGCTTCAATGTGGAGACTCAGTTGTCGGAGCAGCGTCTTGGAGAAGTGTCGATCGTACCTGCCTCCGCAGCAGAGGGGAAGGGGGAACATGGAGTATCGTTGCTCGAATTCATCGGAAAAGAGACGGTGCTATTTGTTGCCGATACAAAAGTTTTGGAAGCCACGGTCAGGGACATTGCATCGCAGCATTACTCCGAATCAGCAGCCATAGCTGAGGAAGGGGATTCCCAGGCAATGGATAAGGTGGTTGATGCGGAAGATTTTGTGATGAGGCTTGCCGGTTTCAGGATATTTGAGTTCGGGATGACGGCAAGCGTGTCGGGAGCAGATGCAGTGCTGTCGTTCGACACCTCTCCGCAGGCTCTCTACCATAAGAATTTCGATATTATTTCGGAATCCTTCATCAAGATGACATCGGAGGGTTACCGACTTCTCATACTTAGCGATTCTGCCTATCAAGGAGAACGCCTGAAGGAGATATTTGCAGACAGGGGCGACAATATTCAGTTTACTCCGGTAGCCCAGACAATTCATGCAGGGTTTGTTGACCACGAGAGGAGAATATGCTTCTTCACCGATCACCAGATCTTCGACCGTTTTCATAAATACAGTCTTAAATCAGACAGGGCGCGAAGCGGGAAACTTGCTCTCTCGCTCAAGGAGTTGAACCAGATAGAGATTGGTGACTATATAGTGCATATAGACCATGGCATAGGGAAATTTGCAGGCCTTATCAAAACCGATACCAACGGACGACCCCAGGAGATGATCAAGCTTCTCTATCAGAACGACGATATGGTGCTAGTGTCGATTCATTCTCTCCATAAGCTGTCGAAATACAGGGGCAAGGAGGGAGTGCCGCCAAAGATCAACAAACTTGGCTCAGGGGCATGGAACCGCGTCAAGGACCGCACTAAGAGCAAGATGAAGGATATAGCCCGCGACCTCATAAAACTCTATGCGGCGCGTCGCGAGGAAAAGGGCTTTGCATTCTCTCCTGATTCATATCTGCAGCATGAGCTTGAAGCAAGCTTTATCTATGAGGATACTCCCGACCAGCTCAAGGCGACCCAAGCAATAAAGGCTGACATGGAGAGCGCACGCCCCATGGACAGGCTTGTCTGCGGCGACGTAGGATTCGGGAAGACAGAACTTGCCATACGCGCGGCTTTCAAGGCAGCAACAGATTCGAAGCAGACAGCAGTGCTGGTGCCGACGACGGTGCTTGCCATGCAGCACTACCGCACATTCAAGCAGCGCCTCAAAGATCTTCCGGTCAGGGTAGAATTCCTTTCGAGGGCAAAGAAACCAAAGGAGGTGAAGCAAATACTTGCTGATCTGGAGGCCGGAAAAGTTGATATACTGATTGGTACTCATAAGTTGATTGGGAAGAGTGTCAAATTCAAGGATCTCGGACTGCTCATAGTCGACGAGGAACAGAAATTCGGAGTTGCAGTGAAGGAAAAACTGAAACAGATGAAGGTGAATGTGGATACACTCACCATGAGCGCAACCCCAATTCCTCGCACACTGCAGTTCTCTTTGATGGGTGCAAGAGACCTTAGTTCGCTCAATACGCCACCAGCCAACAGGCATCCCGTAGTTACGACTGTGGCATCGCTCGACGACGACATGGTCAGGGAGGCAGTGAACTTTGAACTTTCGCGCAACGGGCAGTTATTTGTAATCTCCAACCGTATAGAAAATCTTAATGTGCTCGAGAATATGCTCCATCGTCTTGTTCCGGACGCAAGGGTTGTCAAGGCGCACGGACAGATGGCCCCGGAGCAGCTTGAGAAGGCTATTCTGGACTTTGCGGCACATGACTATGACATACTTCTTTCCACGACCATCGTTGAAAACGGAGTGGACATGCCGAACGTGAACACCATAATAGTTAATAATGCGCAGAATTTCGGCCTGTCGGAACTTCATCAACTTCGCGGGCGCGTAGGGCGCAGCGACAGGAAAGCGTTCTGCTATTTCATGGTTCCGGCAGGAATTACGCTGACGCCTGTTGCGAGAAGAAGGCTTCAGGCCATAGAGAGTTTCAGTGATCTTGGAAGTGGCATCCACATCGCTATGCAGGATCTTGACATACGTGGTGCCGGAAATCTCTTAGGTGCGGAACAGTCCGGATTCATCGCAGATCTGGGCTATGAGACATATCAGAAGATACTGAAGGAGTCGGTGCTTGAACTGAAGACGGAAGAATTTGCCGATACTTTTGCCGATGTTTCAAAAGGTGAGGAGGAATTTGTGGCCGACTGTGCGATAGAGAGTGACCTTGAACTGAGATTGCCGCCATTATATGTGCCGCAGGAGAGTGAGCGTATATCGCTCTATCAAGAGCTCGACAATATGGAGAATGAGGAACAGATAGAAGAGTTCCGCACTCAGTTGAAAGACAGATTCGGAGCGATTCCTGCAACCACGGAGGAGCTGATAAAGGTTGTGCCTTTGAGAATGGTTGCAAAACGCCTTGGAATCGAGCGCCTGACACTCAAAGGCGGAAAGATGTATATGTATTTTGTAGGTGAGGAAAACGCAGCGTATTACCAGTCGGCGGCTTTCGGACGCATGCTCGCATGGCTTCAGTTGGATCCTAAGCGCACTAAGCTAAGAGACGTCAACGGAAAGCGCTCATTTCTTGTCTCCGACGTACCGACGGTGTCGGAAGCCCTATCTATATTGGAAACCATACGCTCGCTGCCTTCCTTGTGAGAGCGGATGTTTGAGTGTTTCTTAAAGAAAATATAAAGAAAACAAGATTGCTATGAATGTGGATTGTGTCACAGGCAAATTTGCAAGAATATTTGCAAGCCTTGTCATGTTGTTGCCTTGTATCATCCCGGTTTATGGAGATAACAGCGTCAGTCGTTCCCTTTCAGACAGTGTGGTGCCGAAGGGGCGTATCATGTTGATAGGCAAGGGGCTATCCAATAGCGCAGATGACAAGACAGATATATGGTTTGATCTGATAAGTTCGGAACCCTTCATTATATATAAGGTTGAATGGATCAATGTGGATTCCGTCAGAGAAACGTTGCAGCCTTTTTATCTCGAGGCCAACAATACAGATGGGAAGGCAACCGCGTGGCACATTAATCTTGAGTTCCCGTTCACAAGCAGCTTTGGCCAATATGATCAGTTGAAAATCCACACCGATAAAGGAATTATAAGACAGTTCACCAGTTCAGAAGGCCAATATGAACATGAGATAAGGAATCTTAAGAAAAACCATGATGAATATGTTGCGGAATCCAAAAGGTCGGTGCATAATATCCGCATCGTAGCCGCAATATTGCTTGCCTTTATCATCGTCGGCGGGGGATTTGTCTTCATCATGTTGCGCAGGCGATTGGCAAAAAGAAGGATGGAAATCGAGGAACTATCGCTCATGATAGAGGAGCGGTCGGAAACCAATCTCGCCCTGCGTAGAAAAGTAAATGAATTGTACAAAAGCCGTCTTGACACCCTCAATATGCTTTGCAACGGCTATTTCGACAATAACGAGTCGGAAAAGATGAAGGAAGTATTCTATAAGGACGTGGAGAAACAAATCCTTGCTCTTAGAGACAACAAGAGTGTGGAGGCACTTGAGGACATAGTCAATGAATATCTCGACAATACCATGCTTCGGATCAGGGAGCAGATTCCGGAGCTTACACTAAACGACCTGAAATTCCTTACATACATATATGCGGGATTTTCCCCACGTGCCGTCTGCATCTTCATGAACATAAAGATCAAGACCTTCTATAACCGCCGCAATATGCTTAAAGAGCGTATTCTTGAGTCGGATGCTCCTGACCGGGAGATTTTAGTTTCCAAAATGTTCCGCTAACTGCCTGATAATTAATATAGGGACAATTAAAATATTCCTTGTTTTGATTATCAATTAATTATCTATTGCGAAAAGGACAAAAAGGGTATTCCCTTATTTGTAAAGATACTGTTTCGGGGTGTAATTTTGCATTCCGTAAGCCACGGCTTGCGAATTTTAATCAATGCAAAAATTACAGATATGAAACACTCCGCTAAAATTTTTTCTGCCGGGAAATTCAGGAAACACTCCCATTCAATCATGCTGATCACAATAGCATGGCTTATGATTATTCCGGGACTTAATGTTTATGCAGACACATTCAATATTTCAGCAAGAGTCTGCGACGAGACCACCGGTTTCGATATCAAGGACGGCAACTACCGTCTTCTTGAAATGCCGGACTCTGCGATCATAGCCGAGGGCAAGACTATGACAAGCTGGTTGAGTGGCAGTACGGGCAATTTTAAGGAAACAATCTTACCGGATTTCACAATACGCAATATTGAGGGAGGAAAGAAGTATATCCTTGAGATAACAGCCGACAGATATGAACCTCTCTATGTGGATATAGACATATCCAAGCTGGGCAAGAGGGAGGGTACCCTCAATCTGGGGCATCTTGATCTTAAGAAGGCACATCGGCTCGAAGAAGTGACAGTCACTGCCACAAAACTGAAATTCTACAATAAAGGGGATACGGTCATATATAATGCAGACGCTTTCAAACTTGCGGAAGGTAGCATGCTCGATGCGCTCATAGCACAATTACCGGGAGCAGAACTTACCGAAAACGGCCAGATTTTCGTAGAGGGACGCCTGATAGAGAGCCTTCTTCTCAATAGCAAGGATTTTTTCAAAGGAAATAACAAGGTCATGCTCGAAAACTTAGGGGCATATACCGTGAAGAATATAGCTGTCTACGACCGTCAGAGAGAAGAGGACAAGGTGATGGGAAAGAATTATGGCAAGACGAGCCTTACGATGGACGTGCGGCTTAAGAAAGAATATCAGATGGGTCTGATATTGAATGCGGAAGCGGGCTATGGCATTAAAGATAAGTTTCTTGGCAGGCTGTTCGGCCTATGGTATAACTACAGGGCACGTGTGGGTTTCTACGGGAATGCCAACAACACGAGCAACTTGTCGCAACCAAAAGAGAAGGGGACATCAGCCATGCCTTCAGCGAAGTCGCGTGAGATAACAACTTATGCGGGGGGCATTGACTACGAGGTCTCTATACCAAGATCCCCATTGTCGTTTTCGGGGAATGCCAATGCCACCTACAGTAGCACCAAGAGTGATGTGCGAACTTACACAACAAATTTTCTGCCCGGTGGCGACACTTATGGATATTCATTCAAAAACAGTTTGATAAAGTCATTGAAACTTTCTACCGAACACAGTGCTAAAGCGTATGCCGACACCTGGAACTGGGAGATTAACCCGAAATTCAATTATGTCAGGAATAATGCTGAATCCAGACAGATATCAGCTACATTTAACCGTGAATGGGACGATGTAGACCGCGATTTCATCGAAAAAATTTATTCAGGCGAAACAAATCAGGTACTGACTTCTATAATCAATCGGAGTATAAAGGATGAGGAATCTCATGGTAACAAAGCGTTGCTCGACATCCAGACGGAGGGGAAAAACAAGGTGAATTCCACAGATGCCATCACATATCATGCAGCATACACCTATCAGAAGAAACACAACAAAGAAGATGAACTTCTCAAAATCAACTACGACGATAATCCGGCGCCGGCACTCAACGATAGGAGACGTTATTACACTACACCTGACTTCAACTGGCATGTGGAGGGAGGCTTAGGTTACATTCTGGCACTCTCACGAAGTCTGTTTGCAGAGATTTCTTACACGTATCAGCACCGATACAGCCATACTGCGTCGGAACTTTACAGGGAAGAAGACTACATAATGGGGCAGGTAGGTGGAAATCTCAGTCATTATGCTCCGTCGGCAATCAACAGACAAGGCATCCTCGACGTAGACAATAGTTTTGACAGCCGTTACCGGGAGGAGAAGAACGACATAAATCTAAATTTCACCTATAACGTCAAATGCCTAAGGCTTTATGCCGAGCTGCCACTGTCAATTCGTAGGCAGAGTCTGCATTACCTCCGGGGAGATGTGGATGCAACACTGAAGCGGACAAAGTATTTCGCCGGAGACTGCGACCTAAGCGCCAATATCTATCTTGGGGAATCCAAACCTATATGGATCTATGCCGGCTACACAAGGACTGTTACATCTCCCGATATGGTGGACATGGTGGATTTTACTAATACGCTTGACCCATTGAATATTAGACAAGGCAATCCGAATCTCAAGGATGCGGATTCAGAAAACATGCGTGTGTATTACAATCAAGTTTTGAATAAATCGCGCAATATGCGCCATGATTATGGAATTAATGCCACCATCTACAGAAATAGTCTTGCTTATGGTTATACATACAACCGCACAACGGGTGTGAAGAGCGGTAAGATGTATAATGTGATGGGAAATGCCAGGTATTCCATATTTCAGAATTTCAGTACAGACTTTGCGAGCGGAAACTGTATGAATATTAAGAATAACACCACCCTAAGCTATAACCGAAGTGCCGACATGCTTAGTTCGGATGCTGCATTGCCAACAAAGAATATAGTTAATGACTATGGGATCTCGGAGACTGTTTCTCTCGGTTACAATCGTTCATGGTTTAGTGCGAGGGGAGAGGCAAAAGTGAATTGGAAACGCTTTACAAGCCATCAGACGGGATTTATTCCGTTTAATGCGTGGAATATGAGTTATTCGCTCATCGGAAATATCAATTTGTCGTCAAAAATTTCAATCAACACAGATTTCAACATTTATGCAAGGCGTGGCTACACAGAGGCATCATTAAACACCAATAATTATGTATGGAATGCCCGTCTTACCTATAAACTTATGAAAGGCAATATGCTGCTTATGCTTGATGGATTTGATATCCTGCATAATCTAAGCAATGTACATTATTCCGTAAATGCGCAGGCAAGAACTGAGACATACTCCGGTGTTGTGCCGAGTTATTGCATGCTTCATGTTCAATGGAAGTTTAATAAAGCTCCTAAGATTAAATGAAGCATAAAGCACAATTGAGGTTTGATAAATTTTGGAGAAATATAATAATCAGAGGGTGTGTCAAAATGAACTGCGCCCCAAAAGTTTTGTGTCCAACTTTTGGGGTGCAGTTCAGAAGCTGAAAAATGCTTACTTTTTCAGTGTCCACCTTAATTTACAGAAAATTTTGTTAAATTTGCATCTTGTTGATGTTATAAAGGATATGAAGATAAGAATAAAAAATATGGTTTGCCGGCATTGTGTGGCTAAGGTTGCAGAGATCACATCCGGGATTCCTGAGCTGAATCTGCTCGGGGTTGAGTTGGGGGCAGTGACAGTGGAAGGTAGTCCTGCGGATGATGTAATTGATAGGTTCGACAACGAGCTACGCAAGGAAGGGTTTGAGGTTATCCATTCAAGGGAGGAAACCATTGTGTCTGAAATAAAGTCCAAACTGATAGAATTATCCCGGAATAGCGAAGGCTCACGAGCAGACACAGCTTCAATTCTCGAGGATTTCTTGCACATGTCTTACCGCAATTTATCGAGGATTTTTGCATCAGTAGAGGGGAGGACAATAGAGAATTATTTCACTGCATTGCGGATTGAGCGAATCAAGGAATTGCTTCTTGACGGACAAATGCCGCTGGGGGAGATTGCTTTTATAACGGGATTCTCTTCGGTGCCTCACCTAAGCACCCGCTTCAAGCAGGCAACAGGAATGACCCCCACGCAGTTTAAGGAAATGGGAATACGAAAGCCTTTGGCGGAAATATAACGGATTGGCAGGAATATATAACGATTTCTTTGCTTTTCATAGTAATTTTGCAATGAATTATAAAATTAATGGCAAAATTACTATGAATTTTCTTGATTCCCTTTTATATATGCTCAATGAGATGTCGCCCTACATATTGTTAGGATTTCTCATTGCAGGCGTGCTTCATGCGTTCGTATCGCGTGAGACATTTGCCCGTCATCTATCAGGCAAATCGTTCGGCTCAGTGGTGAAAGCAACTTTGATCGGAGTCCCACTTCCCTTGTGTTCATGCGGAGTGCTTCCTACAGCGATAGCGATGCGCAGAAACGGAGCCTCCAGGGCAGCATCGTCGGCATTTCTCATCTCCACACCACAGACCGGAGTTGACTCGATAGCTGCCACATGGTCGCTTCTTGGTCCTGCATTTGCCATAATGCGTCCGATAGCGGCATTGGTCACAGCATTGGCCGGAGGAGCTGCTGTTGGTGCAACTGAAAAGGATTCGGAAGAGAAAGAAAGCTGCAGCATCTCTGCAGATGCTTCTGATGAAAGGCCATCAACATTTGTAGGGAAGGTCGTTGCATCATTGCGCTACGGATTCGTCGACCTTGTTGGAAGCATAGGCCTATGGCTTACGGTAGGACTCGTTATTGCGGCTTTGATCACAGTCTATGTGCCGGCTGATTTCTTTTCAGTGCTTGGCAACAAGCCAATAGTGTCGATGATCATCGCCCTTGTCGTGGCTATTCCAATGTATGTGTGTGCCACCGGCTCTATTCCAATCGCTCTTTCGCTCATACTGAAGGGCCTTTCGCCGGGAACTGCGTTTGTATTGCTGATGGCAGGGCCGGCTGCCAACTTTGCCTCGTTCACATTAATATCACGTGAGATGGGGAAACGCGCAGCATTCGTATATCTCGGTTCCATAATATTGGGAGCAATGGCAATGGGTCTCGCAATTGATTATCTTTTGCCTGCACATTGGTTTGCTGTCGGTAGCGACGCGGTCATGCACGGTGCATGCCATCATGAGTTCAGCACATTCTCCACGATATGCTCCGCCATACTTGCCGGATTGCTTATATATTCGCTAATACGCAGATTTTATAATCCCAAAACAAATAACCATACAGATATGACACAGGAATATATCATCACGGGGATGAACTGTCCCCATTGCCAGAATGCCGTGAAGAAGGCTATCGCAGCAGTAGAAGGGGTAGACGCAGTAGAGGTAGACCTTCATGCAGGACTTGCAACCGTAGACGGAACTGTCGATAATGCAGCAGTGATCAACGCTGTTCATGCAGCAGGCTTCGAGGCCCGTTGCAAATGATCATCTCGGAGAGAATCGGAGCCGTGAGTATAATATCGGCATTGATGCATCCGATTTTTCAAGATAAAGCCTGTGAAGCAGAGGATTATTTTCCGACCTCTGCTTCATTATTTTTATTTCCATGCCGTAGGAGGCTTCATGGAGAAAAGAAATCTCAAGGCGATTCACTATGTTGGCATCGTATTCCTGCATATCAAACTGATTCAGCAGCAGGTCGATATACCGCACGGTATTGACATGGCGGTAGAAATCTATATCGCAATATTTGAATCTGTAGAAAGGACTGTTCTCTTCCGGCTCTATTCTCACATGCTTTTCCTGCATTGGAATCGGACATTCGATATCAGAAATCCATTCCGGCTTGAAATTTAGACCGGAGAGACCTGCATTGCTACGGTCGGATGTGTTGAGAACCATCCATATTGAGCGGGCGTACCCCATGATATTTCCGTCGGAATCCGCGATGGAGAATGCCCGTCGGGAAAAGTGGCGGTTCCAGTCTTCAACCCAAGTTGTGATGCTGTAGTCGGTGTTTTCATGAGGATATCGGTTCATTTCCACAGTAAGGCGGGAAAGTACCCATCCCATGTCGGGGTGTGGCATGTTTGGATTGCCGATTCCAAGAATATTTGCATGTTCGGTTGCTACATCAATTAGTTTCTGAGCAAGTAAAGGTAGCGACAACTCCTGCTGGGCGTTGCATTCTGCCGCCGACAGATAGAATCTGCGGGTTATGATGGCTTCGTTTTCAGTCGGTTTCATAATGCAAAGGTAATCAAAATTATCCGAAAAGCGATTAATCGGTGATATTTTTTGTTATATAAATGTATGAATACGCATGAAATCGATATGCTTGAGTCGGGAGGAGTGAAACCGACGTCCAACCGAATACTTGTGCTGAGGTGTCTTGGCGCCTCCAAGTCTCCAATGAGTCTAATAGAACTTGAGACTGAGTTGGAGACACTTGAGCGTTCAAGCATACTTCGTGTGCTTACGGTGCTGTCGGAGCATGGACTGGTGCATGCAATGGAAGATGGGCGAGGGGTGACAAAATATGAAGTGTGCCATAGTACTGACCATGGCACACAAGACGATCATCATGCACATTTCTATTGCGAGAAGTGCAACAAGGTGTATTGTCTGGAAGACATCACCATACCACACATTCCTATCCCTTCAGGGTTTGAACTAAAAGGAGTCAACTTCATGCTGAAAGGAATCTGTGCCTCCTGCCGTCAACAAGGCTGACTTTTCATTTATTTGGTCAGGATGCCGGAATCATTGCTGACATTGTCATACTGCGGACGGGCACTGTTCCTGTTTCTCCCGAAACGGAAGTTGTAAGACAGCTTAAGCGAGATCATGTTTGCCCTGTCGCGAACAAATATCTCGGTATCTGCGTAAACAGGGGCGGAGTTGACGGTGTGCTCGCTTTCCTTAAATCCCTTGCCAAAAGGCATGAACCATTCAATTCCGACCGACAGGTTTGAAACCGGCCTGTAGAGCACAGTTGCCGACCAGCACTGAGCACGTGGTCTTTCCAGCTGACCCTCTACAATTTTCCCGGGATATTGATAGAAAAGTTCTCCGGTCCACTTGTCAAGGTTCAGGGCAATCGTCGACATCCACTGGAACCTGTAGCCGTGCCACGAATACTCGGAGTTGCTTCCGTTCAAGTCCGAGGCAATGATCCTGTTCCAGAGAGTCAGTTTTTTGTTGCCGAGCGGTTTGATAGTGAAATCAGCCTGAGACGACCACACACGGTATTTGTCAAGATTGACCAGAGTCTGCAACATATAGTCCTCTGTCTGCGTGTACATATCGCAGATTCGTCCCTTTGATGATTCAAAAGATCCCCTGAGAGAGAAGTCGACAAACTTGCTGCTGAAAATGAAACGAATGGCGGCTGTATGATCACGATAGGGTTTTAAGGTTGCGTTTCCGTGGAATACAAGACGGGTGTCGAGCCACTGGTTGGTCTCACTAAGTTGTGCTATCGAAGGAGTACGTCCGGACATCGAATAGTCGATTGCCATTTGGAACCCGGATTTTGGTCTCCAGCTCAGACTGAGCCTCGGAGTAGGGATAACAAGATTTTGGGTTCTCTCCATTCGGGAAGAAGCGGAATAGAACCAATTCACGCCCATTATCACGTTCCATCGGAACTTCCTTTTCGAACCGATCCACATGGCAGTCGCTCCGGTGATATTATTCTCAAGAAAGAAAGGGGTTTCGGTGTCGGCATACCTGCTGTGATGGAAAGTCTCGTATGCACTGAGGTATAAATAGCCTAACTTCAACTTAGGGCACTCGTATTGGATTTCAGACAGAATCGCGTTCAAGCCGGTTCTATATTTCGAGTGTGAGTCCTCAAGAACAGCGGAGTTACCACCATATTCACGATAACGGGACTCATAGGATGTGGAATAATGCTGAAACTTGATATTTCCAAGTAAAGTCGCACCATTACCGAGATTTTTCTCGATATAGTTTCCCGCCGTATATTTATTGAAACCTTTACGCAAGTAATTAGAGGCAGGAAATTCCGTTCCGAGTGTCTTCACCAACTGGCTCATGTTGCTTCCGTTCCTGTCAAAACCGGCTGAAGCCTGGACATTGTAGAGAAAGTTGTTTGGTTTGTTTATCTGATATGAGATATTGACGCTGTTGTCGTCAATGTCTTCTTTGGAGTCCAGCCCCTCCTTTGTTTTGCGATACTGAACATTGTCGATATCGTATTCAAGAAACTCAGACTGGCGTATATTTCTGTAATGCTTATTCTCATTGTTGTAAATAAGAGCCAGACGCGAATTTCTGTAGTTGTAGCGAAGAGATACAGAGTTTTCCCCGACCAGAGGCCGGGCGGCCTGCGTTAAATCAAGAGCTACATTACCACCGTGGAGCTTTGATTTCAGACGGATGTCGATTACCGACGCCACACCCTGTGCTATGAATCTTGGAGGTGGAGTCTGGTAGACATCTACCTTGGCAATGTCTTCTTTTGAGAGTGCCTGCACTTCCTGCCGGGTTGCATCGACACCGTCGATGAGCAACTTGACATTACGGTTTCCTTCGTAGAATAGGGCTCCATTGGAAAGGACAGTCATGTTCGGAATTACATTGAGCGCTTGGAATACATTGGAATACCTTTTGAAATCTGCCTGTGATATTCGAAAGGAGGAATGAGTGTCGAATTCCTCCACATCGTCGGGGGTTACTGTCACCTCGCTAAGGCTGACAGCTGAGACGAGTGTCACGGTGTCTCCTGGCATGGTGGCAAGCGTGAGCAGGCGCTCGCTGTAGCCGTCATGGGATGCGAGGATTTGGGCGACATCGGATTTGTCGATATTGACCATTCCGTTGATGTTTGAAAACCATGTGGCAACAGAGTCCATCTCCTGCGTCAGACCTATGCATCTTACATCAGGAATCGGGTTGCCGGAACTGTTCTGAAAAGTAATCATACGCGCATTACAGCAAAAGAATGCGGATGCAATAATTGAAAGAAAAAGCAGAAATCTTTTCATAATTATATGATATGATGAATTTTATGATTTTATTATCTTTGAAAAAGATATGTTGATGGTTTACTCGTGTTGTTTCTTACAAACGAGCAATTCTTAAAATCTTTATGAGACGGGGTCTTAGTCCAAAGATGCCTGATCTACTCGGGCATCAGTTGCGGAGGATTCCGGAAGATGAGGAGTTGCTGGTGTTTAGTTCTTCAACATCTCTTTGTTTTTTACCGTAGTTGAAAGTATAGGTCGCCACGATATTTAAATCGGCATGCCGGCTTCGGTCGAATGACTTGAATGAACGGTCGTAGAAACTTGAAGTGAATTTCTGGGAATGTCCCATCCAGCTCCAGCGGGCGAAATTAGAGGCAGTGAATCGGATGTTCCAATTTTTATTGGCCCAACCAGCCAGGAAATAATAATATGACTTGTCTTCATATAAATCGCCAACCATGAAACCATCGCTATATGAAGTTGGATTTGAATAGTATCCGGAGAAATAGAAATCCTTAAGATAGTAAGTTGCCCGAAGATCATAATTAAGATCAAAATGAGTGTAATTGTAAGGCTTTCCATTTCGTGCAATGCGTTCCGTCAATGATGCGCGCAACATCAGTTTTCTACCGAACAGATAGAGACTTCCCGAAGTGCCAAATCTGATCAGATGATATTCCCCCATGGGTTGGCGGATATATCTAATCATTTTATCACCAACAGGTTCGTAATCGTAAACGAAACGGTTTAATACCTTCCATAAACTGCCGGAAAAAGATACATATCCGTTCTTTGAGGGAACCCAATTGTAGCCCAAGTCAGCCGAAATGTGAGAACACGGTTTTAGGTCGGGGTTTCCTGTATAGCTCATAAGATGGTTTGATTGAATGACGGCCTGGCTTTTGAAAGAAACATTAGGGGCCCAGGAAGAGTAGCCGAAGCTAAGGTTAAACCTGTGTGATTTATTTATCATGTAAGCCAAGGAGAGATCGGCAGATGGCAATGTAGAATGTGACTCGAACTCGTTGAAAATATTCTTATTCCAGATCCATCCGAAATCTGCATCTCCATAGAATCCACCGGCCTTTACAGAATAAGCCACTCCGGCGGTGTATCGTTGGTCTCTGCTCCGGTCGTATTGGACAAAAGATCCTGAATAACGTGTGCGATAGAGATCATACTTGCCCGACATATAGGCACGTACGCTTCCTGCTTTTCCCAAATTTCTGTTGAGATTCAGATATCCCGATAATGTGCTTGTGTGATCTACAGCTCCATTTACTATAGGAGCGAAAGATTTCTCATCATAAATTGAATTTTGATCCGTATAGGAGTAATTGAATGTAGGGGTGAATGAGATGGAGAAGTCACGGGGCAATGAAAAGAAATATGAGCCGTTAAATCTAAAATACTTAGTTTTTGAGGAAGATTCAGTGGAATAAGATGAAGTTGGAAACACCTCCGGAGAGTATACCACTTCTCCTTCTTGATAATTGGAAGGACAATCGGAAATGCCTCCTGACAGGGTTGATCTGGCGATAATATTGGCGGAACTGTAGGTAGCCTTTAAACTCAATCTGCCGATTCCTTCGCGTCTTCTTGAATTTGAAATTCCGGAATAGCGTTCTATCGTATTTGTCTTTCCTTCAGCCGAAGGGAAGCGGAACACCTCGTTTGTCGCTGATCCATAATGATATAAGTCATAGTGTTGAGCGAATCCTGCCAAATCATAGGTCATGCTTTTATACTGGTATCTTGTATTGACATTTATATACTGATCATTGGAAATCAAACATGAATAACCGTTAAGCTTGACATATCCGCCATAGACATATTTTTCCATAATGAAGTTAACAACATACTTCTCACCCAAGAATCGCGGGTCGGAAGGCGATTCGAGGAATTCCACCCTCTTGACGTCCTGAAGATTCATACCTGTAAGATCATCATCGGAGGCTGGCATATAATCGATAAACAGAGCCACCTGCTTTCCGGAAATAGTCTGAGGTTTGCCATCAATCACCATTAGCTGTGGTATTCCCATCTGCTCAAGGAGATCTATGCCGCTCGTCGAAGTATTCTTCTGTCGCTGAAGCGGTACAAACACGGTCTTGTCAGATTCCATCTGAACAATATCAGAAACAATATCAATATTCTGAAGTTGAATAGGCTTTGTTTTGAATCGTATTGTTCCTATTGAGGAGCACGAGAAATTCATGATTTTAGTTTCATAACCGGTACTGCTGATTTTTGCCAATACTGGCATACGGTCGCATGGAATAAGGAAATTACCGTCCTTATCCGTGATTCCAAAGGTGATTGCCACAGAATCCTTTGGATTTAGCAGCAACACTGTTGCGAAGCCCACTGGTTCGTTATATTCATTCACGAGTTTACCGCTATAGCGATATTTGCCCCTTTGCAATGCCTCCACGAGAATACGTCCTTTTTTCTCGCTGACAGAAATAGGGTTGCGGGCCACGATTGCCTTGACAGCAGCCTTCAGATCATCTGTAGAGATTGTTGCTGATGTGGAGTAGTCATCCATTTCGTTATATATGAATGTAATCTTTGCGGATGGATTATCTTTGACAAGCTTTGCCAAAGCCTGCGCTATGGGTGTGTTATTGAACTTGTATTCGTAGCGCGCAGCAAAAGCGGCAACATAAATAACCGCCAATACTGACAGAATCACAAATCGTTTCATATCAGTAGTCGGTGATTTCATCTTCTTTAAGATAAAGGTTGATGCGTTCGAAAGAATTGAGATGATCCAGAAGTTCCTGAAGCGTTGTCGTTGAATCCCATTTATAGAAAAGTCTGATTTCCTTTGATTGAGGTAGCCTGAGATCTACCTTGACATCGTAGTATGGGGCAATTTCAGCCAAAACCCTGTCGAGTTTCTCGTCTTCAAACATTATTATGGTATCGTTGAGTGGAATTGCCGCTTGTTTCTTCTCTTCAATAGGTCTTTCTCCTGACAAATTACCGGCTTCCTGCTCAGCACTGCCATGCATCTCGCGGTTGCTGATTGAAACTCCTACCATTATAATTGAACATGAGGCAATCAACATTGCAATCACAACGGCAATCTTCCTATGGCGTAGCCATGAGAATATTGATCTACTCTTGCGCGATGCCTTGAATTTTTCCCATTGGGAGTCGACCACACTGTCGTCTGTTGCAGGAGTGTGGATGAACGCATCCGAGCGTGATGCGCACAACAGCCGATAGAGCTGTTTAGTCACCGGGTCGGCAAGCAGTGAGTGAAGTTCGGATTCCGAGAATCTTTCAGGATGCTCAACTGCTTCAAGGAGTTTATCAATATTGTCCATTCAGTCGGTTTTTTAATATGTTCAAGGCATTGTTCAGGTGTTTGTAGACGACTCTTTCGCCCGATCCAAGCGTCTTAGCTATTTCGGAGGCGCTAAGTCCATCGTGAAACTTCATTGAAAACACTTCACGACATTTTGTGGGCATCTCTTTCTTGGACTGTTCAATGAGTGCAAGTGTGTCTTCATCAGGCCAATCTTCAGAATCGTCTGTCTCGTTGTTTTCAATGAGATATAATTGTCGGAAACGATCCCTGACGTCAATGGCTTTCAATCGGTTGAGGCAGCTATTTCTGACACTTCTCATCAGATATGCCGAATCGGGAGTTTTTCCCGCCTTGCCATCAAGAATAGTTGCGAACACATCATGCACAACATCGTAGGCTGCCTCATTGTCGTGAAGCATAGCAGATGCAAGTGTGTGCATTCGTCTGTAATTGGTCTTAAAGAGAGCCTCTATCTCATCTAATGTCACCATACATTATAATAGACAATCAAGAGTGTTCAAACTGCACCTCCACCCATATTTTTTTTAAGATTATGTTTCAAATTTTCATGAACGAGACCCGGAACGGCAATAAACCCTCTGATCATAAAAAATGGTCAGAGGGTTTATTTGGTTAAGATTCAGTTTTAATGTATGCATTATGTCATAAGCATAGTTTGACAATCAGATGTCCCAGTATTGACACGAATATAGCTATCGTCAGCGTAACCAGCAGTTGCCATCCCCATTTCAATTTCTTAAAAAACAGTCGGGTGGCCAATGTGCCAATGGCGATACTCATTGTAATGATGAAATCAGATATTCCCTCTGTCATAATATAGAGTTGCTATTGTGTACGTGAAATTATTTTATCGGTGGTTATCAATGTAGTGAGCTGCAATGACAACCCCAATACACAACATCACAAGCAATATGCCTGAAATTATCAGAGCTTGCTTCTTCTTTGGTGTTTTGTTGTCGCTTCTTATATATGAGCCGAGAAAGCACCCATAAATCACACCCAAAAATGGGAGTAACATTGTAAAATGTTGAAATTTCATTGTTTTTGTGCTATTATATTTCGCAAATATAATAAAAAAAGTTGGAATAGTCTGATAACCGGGATAAATATCGGCTTTATGCATGAAAAAAGAAAGGTGCTTGGACCAAAGAACAAGCACCTTAATCCATATTTTGGAAGAGGGTCATTTCAAAATCATTTTTCTTCCACCGACGATATAGATACCTTTGCTGAGGTTATCAGAAGATTCCGACAGGGATTCTGCCATCTTAACACCTGACAGGTTATATACGTTTTTGTCAGCTTGAGACTGATTGAAGTCATCAAAGATTGAGTTGACAGCATCGGTACCTTCTGAAGTAAGTGTCCAGGCACCTACCAACGGAGCATTCACAGCACCTCCTGTACTGAACACTTCCACTCCGTCGGCATCAGCATCCATAGGATAAACTCGAATTGATGTTGCCCATTTATCGTTGACAAAGATATCTACGATTGATCCATCGAGAAATATGTCGAGTGTCATTTCATCTCCTTCGGCAGGTTTCTCCGGCAAAACGGCACGGTAGATGCCATTGTAAACACCATTATCATTTGAAAGACGATTCAGATTGGAGAAGTCTGCAATAAGCTCATTTGTGGCAGGATTGTAATAGATTTTTCCTTCACCGGAGATGCTCTTAAACACGTTGAAGCCAAGTGATGCATTCCCTACATTGAATTTGGCATATAGTTCCACCTGGCGTCCGGAAACATTGCCAAGTGTTTGTTCGGAGTCGATTGAGACATCAGATAGTATGGCAGATGCTCCACCTGAACGCAGGTTGCGCAATCCTTCAAAAGGTTTCTGAAGGAGATTGCCCTGACTGTCAAGATAAATCTCTCTTGGGAATGAGTATAGGTGTGCCCATCCCCATTTGCAGTTTTCAGAGGTAGCCACTTTGTCCGGCACAATACCAAGAGTTATTGTCTTGCCATCTTTCTGGTATATTGTGGGGGAGAGGAGTCCATAGCCATCCTTGCTTATGAGTTCAAAATCACGTGGCTTGTCAGAGTTTGAATCTGGGGAGAAAGTGCCGTCAGCATTGATATCTCCGGTCCAATACAATGTGTGAACTCCGGTTGCAGTCTCAAGGGGAGTCACAGTGACGAGCCATTTGCCATTTTCCATGTGGGTCACAGTCGGCATTTCCCAAAAACGACCGTCAGCCTCCCTTGATGTGCCTTGGAAGAAAATCTTTCCGTCGTTGCTCCATCTGCCGCTCGCAGGGTCATATTTATGCAGGGTAGCCGCGCCTATATTATCTCTTGAGGTTCCGACTATGATGTAGGCATCATTCCCGTTACGGAAGAAATATGGATCGCGGAAATCATCGGAAAGCCCCATTGGTTTTCCATTAATGATAGGGTTGTTTTCAGCTTTTTCCCAGTTGATGAGATTCTCATCTGTTGGTATCGCCCGGGCTATCATGGCTTTCTGATAGTCTACGGCAGTGTAGATTGCATTGGGAATCCCCCCTGTGATCTCATCATCGGAGAACACGCATCCGCTCCAACAACCTTTGATGTCATAGCTTTCGGCCGGCGCTATTGCAATTGGCTCTTCTTTCCAGTCGTAGAGATTTGAACTGGAAATGTGGCCCCAATGCAGTCTGGTCATGTAGGGACCGTTTGCATTTTTTTGAAAAAACACGTGGTAGCGTCCATTCGAATAAACCATTCCGTGGGTCTCGTTGGTCCAGCCGGCGGCAGGCATACCGTGGAATTGCGGGCGCAGAAGGTCTCCCTCAAAACGCGATGCCGGGATAGAGAGATCGGCAGGATTCTCAGCCTTTGCGCTGGCAATTTCTTCCTCGGTCATGGCATTGTCGAACACTTCGATTTCATCGATAAGGCCGTTGAAAGTCTCGATAGAGAAATCACCTGAAATTGCTCCGGGTGCTTTGCCAATCGACATATTGCCTCCGTCTACATTCATACTGCCGGCAACTTTTCCTGAGGCAACGGGTTGCCCATTACGATAAAGGGTCAACTTTTTTGCAGGGCCGTCAAATACGGCTACAAGATTACTCCATTCATAACGTGGCAAAAGGTCGTCTGCCTCTATCTCTATAGGCCAGCCGTCGCTATAAGTCCTGAAAGAATACTTGCCGGTGTAGCCAAGTTTGAATTCCCATCCGGAGACCTTCGATTCATCAAGATTTCCGGCGATACGGATTTTTTCGTCGGTCGGAGTGTCCATTTTAACGATAGGATATGTCTCAGGGGCAATCCACAGCGAGATAGTCAGCAATTCATGGTCGCCAATACCTTTAATATTGCCCTGGGCATAGGTGGAATAGCCGTCGAAGCGGAGAGCCTTTCCTACAGCACCGTCAATGTTTTCATTGATGTGATGACCGTAAACTTGAAGATATCCGTTTGTGACGGTTTCAGTAAGTTCACCATATTTGTTGGTTTCCATTGGAAAATGGAGAACGCGCTCAGCCGGGAGGTTTAATGCCGAGAAAAGAGCTATAGATGTAAGGAGAATTTTTGAATTCATCGGTTGGAGTGTTAGTTGTCAGATTTCAGTTACATTGTTGGATTAGGAGTTTTGAGAATTATTCCACATGGGGTGGCAGGTTACCTGCTCCCCATGTGGACATTATATAAAACGAAAGGAATAATATATTTATTTCAGATAGTTGAGTATATTCTCAGTGAGTTTCTCGATATTTCCTTGATAAGGATTGACTCCGGAGTTCTGATTCCATTCGTATGCAGCAAGCCCCATAGCCACGCAACGACCATGTTCAGAATTAGCGTAGAAGTCTACGAGACCTGCAACGCAGTGGTCGCGGACATGACCCCAAGTGGCGAGAACAAGAGAACCTGTGGTAGCCTCGAAGTTTGCAATCACATCAGGATACTGGCCACGTCCATAGATGTTGCAATCCCATAGGCAATTGTGGTCTTCACGCTGTCCCGGTCCGATAAGCGGAAGGTTTGAATAGCCATAGTTATTGGGGTCTTCGAGTGTGATGCCCTGGAATATTGCGTGTTCGGCACGGTCATAATAACCTTGGTCGCCGCCATTCATGAAATCAACACCGAGATGAGGATTGATCACCCAGATATCGTCGCCGCTGCCACCTTCGCCACTTGCGAATACGGTCGGGGCCATGTTGTCGGGTACGAATCCGAGCGGCACTGTCAGCTGAGTAGCCATATTTGCAAGGAAGAGATTGCCTCCTTTTGCAGAATAAGCCTTGAGAGCGGCGATGGAAGTTTCTGATGAGAATTCAGCCGGAAGATTTTCCCATCCTAAACCGAGTCCTACGCGGTCGATTTCCACCCAAACAACGGGATATATATCCGCATCAAGTTCTGCGAGTTGTTCTATTGTCACAAACTCTGCATTGTCTTGCCGGGAGAACCAGCGAGCTGCCGCTCTTTCGTCGTCATCAGCAAGGTCATTCCAGTTCTCCACAGTAAGCAGATAGGCCATCTTTGGGGTTATGTAAGGCACCAAGGCACTGACATCTGCAGGTTGGGAAGGATAGTAAGTGTCGTAGATAGCCTCTACAGTGTAGGTGAGGTTCTGGTCCATTGGTTGCGACTTGAAAGAGTAGGAGGTTGTCCCGGCCGGAAGATTGACCGCACCGGCTACATCACCGTCGCGGTAAGCGCGGATGCCGGTTATTCCTTCGGCATTCGGGAGAGCCCAGCTTAAAGTTACGGTGCGTCCCTCGATTTCAGCCTTAAGGTTGCTTACGCCTGCCAGGGTCTCTTCAGGA
Source organism: uncultured Sangeribacter sp. (assembly GCA_964421525.1). GTDB lineage: Bacteria > Bacteroidota > Bacteroidia > Bacteroidales > Muribaculaceae > Lepagella. The sequence goes on from CAYQXG010000002.1 coordinate 65,042, forward strand.
AGCGTTGCGGTAGTTGTCACACCTTCAGACACATACTTATCGCCGTAGCAAATCTTCACGGTGTAGTATCCTTCTACGCCTAACGGTTGTCCCACTACGGTGTAGGAAGTAGCCGTTGCCCCTAATTTGATAGGATTGTTGGTTTTTCCGTTGAGAATAAGTTCAACGTCGGAAATATCCTTGCTTGAAGGGAGTTGCCAAGAAAGATTTATGTCATGGCGAGCAATCTCAGCTTTCAGATTTGTAGCAGTCGGGAGATTTGGGATGGGTTCATAACCGGTTGGCTCAAAATCTCCACAAGAAGTGAGCGTCATTCCCATAAGGGCCACGAGCGCACAAAAGCCATTTTTATATGCTGTTTTCATTGTTTCGGTTGTTTAGACATGTCTAAGATTATTTGTAAAGATCGCCGGCATTATCCTTTTGATTGAGAGGAATCGGGAAGTAGAGCTCATCGGCAGAAAGGTTGGCAGATGAGTAGTACGGTTGGAAATCCTTCTCAAACTGATAGTATTGGTTTACCACTTCAACTGCATTTCCCCAACGGAGGAGGTCGAACCAGCGATGTCCTTCCATTGCAAGTTCCACACGGCGTTCATGACGCACAGCCTTGCGAGCATAATCTTGATTCCAGGAAGTTGCAGAATACTGTCCTACTGAATAATTTGCGATAAGAGGATTGATGTCGACAGGAGAGTAATGGGAATCAACAGAGCGGGCAGCCTTCGCGCGAATCTGGTTGATAAGGTCGCGGGCCTGTTCGAGATCCTTATTCTGCTCTATAAGAGCCTCGGCTTTCATGAGCATGACATCGGCGTAGCGGATTATGATATAGTTGAGCGAAGAAGCTCCCCAAGGCACGATACCGGTCTTGACTTCCGGGTTTTCAGGAGCGGGATAAGGTTTCTTGCCGGAATACTGACCATAAAGTTCAAGGTTACGACACCAGTTCTCATTGTAAGTATGTCCTCTCCAGGGCATCCCGATGCGTCCGAGAGTGAAGTCAAGTCGGGGGTCAACGTTGCCTGCATAATCGGCAGAAGTCACATTCTCTTGGTTTTGGTCGCCGTTAAGATATGGCAGACCGGTGGCATCTGTTCGGAAAGCATTGACAAGATCCTGCGATGCAAGATAGAAGTCATCGCCATTACCATATAGGTTGCCTTCAGACCATGTACAGTTAAGGCAGTTGCAGAAGTTGAACTGGTCAGGGGAGTTGGCAGATGAAAACTGTACGGCCATCACCGACTCATACTGATTGTTCATCTCAGGCTTTGACATGTCGAGGAAGTTGGGGTAAAGCTGATATTGACCGGAGGAAATTACATATCCTGCGTAGGTCTCTGCTTCTGCCCAATCTGAATCGAAAAGTGCTACCTTTGCAAGAATTGCCGCTGCCACATATCGGTTGAAACGGCCAACCTGGCTCTGATTTTCAGGGAGAGCCTTGTAACTGTCGCGTAGGTCTTGCTTGATAAAACCTATGATCTGCTGACGTGAATATTCATCGGCTCTGCATTCAGATGGATTTGCTACAGTTTCATCGAAATAAGGAAATTTCTCGAAAAGACGGTACATATCGAAATAGTAGTATGCACGAAGAGTCTTCATTTCAGCCACGTATGATGCCTTTACCGACTCATCAAGATTACTTGCTGCGAGAAGAGCCTTGATGGCAGTGTTGCAGCGCGAAATCGAGAAGTAGTTGTTGCGCCATTTGAAGTTGATGATATCGTTGTTGCTCTCCACGTTTCCGATCTCAAGCTGATGCATGTAGCCCTCCATAGTCACTCCGTCGCCACCCTTGAGGGCATCGTCTGAGCGGAGGTCGATCACCCAGTTGTTGAGGGGACCGGCAAACGACTCGTTGTTGCCGAAATAGTGGCACAATAGAGTACCGTAGGCTGCTGTCATCATATCCACAGCCTCATCCTCACAGAGCTGTTCGGAAGTGAAGACACCCTGTGGTTTGGTGTCGAGCAAATCGTTGCAAGCCACGGTAGCCATGCCCAATGAAATAGCAGCGGCGGCGAAGGCTGATTTTTTTAAGAATGATATTATAGTTTTCATTGTTGATAATTCTTTAATAATTAGAACTGGAGGTTAACACCGAATGAGAAAGTGCGAGGACGTGGATAAGCACCACCGTCATAGAGAGAACCGTACTCACCGGGAAGAATCTCCGGATCAAGACCCTTGTATTTTGTGATTGTGAAGAGATTCTCGACCTGTCCGAAGACATCTATACGCTGAGCTCCGATAGCATTAGAAATCCTCTCGGGGAATGAATAAGATAGCTTGAGATATTTCATCTTCATGTATGATCCATTCTCGACGTAGTAGGATGAGAAACGGGCCTCGTTGTTGTCGTCGGTGAGGGAGAGTGCAGGGATATCGCTTCCGGTGTTCTGGGGAGTCCAGGCGTTGAGGATATCCTTTGCGCGGTTGGTGGTGAGGTTACCGTAGCTCATGGAGTAGAGCTGACGTTTCATGTGGTTGATGATGTCCTGGCCGAAGTCACCGGCGAAGAACATGTCGAGTGTCAGAGCCTTATAGTGGAATGCCAGGTTGAGGCCGAGAGAGATTTCCGGGTTCGGGTTTCCGATTATGCACCGGTCGTTGTCGTCGATGACACCGTTGCCATCGAGGTCACGATATATCAGGCGTCCCGTGGCAGCTCCGTTCTGGATAGCGTGGTTTGCCACCTCTGCATTGTTCTGGAATATACCATCGCAAACATAACCGTAGTAAACACCCATTGCTTCTCCCGGAATAAGGCGGACATCGCCTCCGATAAACTTCTGCAGGTTGTTGAGCTTGAGAAGTTTGTTCTTATATTGAGAGACATTGACAGAACCGTTCCAAGAGAAATCGCCGTAGCTTGGGCTGTTATAGCCGACCGACACTTCCCATCCGTTGTTGCGCATTGAGCCGGTATTCAACCATATTGCAGCATTTTCACCTGCCACGTCGAGTGCCGGCGGAATAGTCAGCATGTCGGTAGTTTTCTTGACATAGTAGTCGGCAGTGACATTGATAGCGCCATTGAGGAATTGCAGGTCGATACCGATGTTGTTCTGAGTAGTGGTTTCCCATTTCAGATCGGGGTTGCCTGATGCTGCCAATGTGATGCCGGGAGTGGTCTGTGAGTTTGTACCTGAGATATCGTATGCACCGTTGCCGGTGTTGTAGATATAAGTTGAGTAAGTAGGATATAGAGGAGGAATATTTGCATTACCGTTCTGACCCCATGAGTATCGGATCTTCATGTCGGTAAGCACATCGTTCTGAGGGAAGAATGCTTCCTGGGTGGGACGCCATGCAATTGATGCAGCCGGGAAGATACCTGAACGGTGACCTTTTGCAAAGCGTGAGTTTTCATCGCGGCGGATTGTGAAAGAAGCGAGATAGCGGTCGTCGAAGTTATAGTCTACTTTTCCGAAGAGTGAGAATACACTCCATTGAGTCTTGCCACCGCCATTGTTGCGTGTTCCTGATCCGGATCCTATCTGCATGAAATCGGTATCTTCAAACATATAGTCTTCGCGGGAAGCTGAGAGATCCTTGAATGTGTAGCCGATAGCCTCGGTACCGATGAGAGCAGTGAGATGGTGTTTCTCGTTGAAGGTCTTCATGTAGTTTGCGGTGTTGGTCCATGTCCAAGTGTCACCTTGTCCGTATACGGAGCTCATACTGTTGACATCGCCGGGGTTTGTGCGGCGTCCGAGAGTCTGATTGAAATATTGGCTGTGCTCTATACCGATGTTTGTCTTGATGATAAGACCTTCAATGGGTTTGATTTCCAGAAAGGCGTTGCCGAGTATTCTCCAGCTTGAAAGATCATTATCTTCAGCATTTCTGATAATCTGCATGGGGTTGGCGAGGTCGGAAGCAATGAGTTCCATTGGACGTGCCCAGTCACCGTTGATGCCCTTTACAGGAATAGCAGGATGCTGGCTCATTGCAGTGAAGGGAATGCCACGGTCTCCTCCTACATCGACACCACGGTTTTTCCAGTTTGCAACCACGAGGTTTTCACCGATTGTGACGTATCGGCCGAAATCATAGCGGGAGTTGACACGTGCTGAATAGCGGCGATAGAATGAAGATACGATGTTGCCTGTCTGATTTATATAGTTGGCAGAGAATAGCACGGATCCTTTCTCAGTGTTGTTGGAGACGGAGGCTGTCAGATTGTTGGTCCATGCTGTCTGATACACTTGGTCTTGCCAGTCGGTATTTGTGGTTGGGAAATTGGAATTACCGTTTACATACTGATTGAGTGTAGGCACACCATTGTTGAAAGTGTAGAGCTGAGGAAGAGAAGGCGTAAGTCCTGCAGCTGCAGAAGCTTTGGCATAGGCTGTTCCCCATTCCATGGCATTCATCATCTCATAACGCTTTGCTATGGTCTGGGCTGAAAGAGCATAGTTGACATTTATTGAGAGTCTGTCTCCTTTGCCATGTTTTGTAGTGATTATCACAACACCGTTGGCGGCACGAGAACCGTAGATAGAGGCGGATGCGGCATCCTTGAGCACCTGCATTGTCTCGATGTCGCTCGGATTGATGCAGTTGAGGTTGTCGGTCGGAACACCGTCTATGATATAAAGAGGATCATTGCTCGAGTTTGCAGTAGACATACCACGTACGCGTATAGATCCTGTCCCGCCCGGTGCCGCATCGGGCACTACGTTCACACCGGGAAGTTTCCCAGACATAGAACTCATGATATTTCCGGAGTTCTCGGAAAGAGGTTCTTTCATGTTCATCACAGATACTGCACCTGTGAGGTCTGCCTTGCGTACAGTCTGGTAGCCGACCACAACCACTTCATCGAGAAGATCGGAATCTTCATCCATATAGATGGTCATTTTTGGAGTGGCGATAACTTCCACCGGCTGATAGCCTACATAGGATACTTTAAGGGTTGCGCCTTCAGGCACGGAGATGGTGAAATTACCATCAATGTCGGTTGCGACCCCCTTTTTGTTGATTTCACACAGAACGGTAGCCCCGATCAAGGGTTCATCGTCTAAGCGAGAAAGAACCGTTCCGTTCACAGTGATTTCCTGTGAAAACGCCATGACTGCAGAGAGCAGTAGCATAAGAGCGCTGAGGATTCCTTTTTTCATGTTATGTTGTTTTAGTAAAAATTTCTGCCGCAAATTTAGGACAAATGGTGATAATCAACCTATAAAAAAATTGCATCGGATATAAAAAATTCGACTATGCACGATTTTTTATATCCTTTGCAACATTTTTTTCGTTTCCCGTTTTCCGTATGGGCTTCGCGACAGCAATCTAAAGCTTCATAAAGAGCGGGTTTCGGAGGGGGTCTCGCCGAAGGCTTCACGGTAGCATTTTGTGAAGTAGGCGGGAGTTGAGAAGCCTATTTCGTAGGCTATCTCGCTGATGGTCTTGTCTGTGGTCTTCAGGAGGGTGCGGCCTTTCTTCAAACGGATGTTCCTGATGAGCTCGACGGGGGAGAAGTTGGTGATAGCCTTGATCTTGCGGTAGAACTGCGTGCGCTCGAATCCGAGACGGGAGGCGAGGGTCTCAATGCTGAGTTCAGAATTTCCCATTTCAGCATTGAAAATTTCAAGGAAACGGTTGTAGAAATCGTTGTCGATATCCGAGGTGGGTAGTTTCTTGGGTTCGTCTCCCTCACCTTTTGAAGCAGAAAGGGTGGAATTCTGCCACAGATTCTTGATAAGTTTGCGGTTGGCAATAAGGGATGCGCATCTTGAGAAGAGAACGGCACTGTTGAATGGTTTTGAGAGATAGCCGTCAGCCCCGCTGTCGTATCCCTGCACCCTCTGCTCGTCCATGCTGCAGGCAGTGAGCATCAAGACGGGTATGTGGGATGTGGTGACCTCTGCCTTCAGCCTGCGGCAACATTCGAGACCGTCCATCACAGGCATCATTACATCGCAGATGACAAGATCGGGCACATATCTCATGGCTTTCCTGATGCCCTCGTTGCCATTTCTTGCTGTGATGATATTATATTTTGTTCCCATCAGCTCAGAAATAAGAGCGCGGATATCCTGATTGTCGTCGATCACGAGAGCTACGGGCTTTGTCTCGTCTATCTCAACCGGGGTTTCGATATTGTCAAGTTCTGAATTGACATCATTCTCATTGAAATTGGCTACAAACTCCACCGGAGATTCCGCAATATGGCGAATAGGAATCCTTACGGTAAAGACAGAACCTTTCTTGAGAGTGCTTTCCACTGTCAGGGAGCCTCCATGCATCTCTACGAAAGCCTTTGAGAGTGACAGCCCGATGCCCGAACCGTTGGGATGTACGCGGTCTACCTGGAAGAAACGGTCGAAAATGTTGCCGAGGTCGCGTTCGCTGATTCCTTCCCCCGTGTCGGTCACCTTTATTATGAAATCAGCATCTTCCACTGCATAAGAAACTGTAATCTTCCCGCCGTCGGCAGTATATTTGAATGCATTTGAGATAAGGTTGAACATCACACGCTCAATCTTTTCTGAATCCACAGCCATATTAGTGGATAGATCGGGCTTAAGACTTTCTAAGGAAAGGGTCATGTGCCTCTTTCTGGAAAGGGCCTGGAAAGAATCGGTCCAATCTTCCAATGCCTTGCCGAGGTCGATCTCGGAGAGGTTTAGGGAAAGTTTGTCGTTTTCATATTTACGGAAATCAAGAATCTGGTTGATGAGGCGTTTAAGAATGCGCACATTCTTGTCGGCAATCTTAATCAATGATTTCTGTTGTGATGTGAGATTGTCGGCAGCGGCAAGTTGGGATACGGGTTCCGAAATCAATGTCAGAGGAGTCCGCAGGTCGTGGGATACATTTGTGAAGAATATCAATTTTGACTGGGTTGCCTCCTCCAGTTTCTGATTAAGCTCACGCTGCTTGTCGCGTTCAGTTTCAAGTTCACGGTTCCGGATCATGAGGGTCTGGCGATGGCGCTTGTTTTGCCAGTAGACCCGGAGCACCAGGAAAACTACACCAAAAAGCAAAATGATGATTGCGATACATGCATAGAAAAGAGCTGTCTGCGATGCATATTTCTCGAGATAATCGTCAAATCTGTTTTTAAGATAGCTTATCTTGTCGGTTTCCTCTTCAAGGATTTCGTTCTGCCTGAGAAGTATGTCGGCGTTGCTTATGTCGACAGCTGAAGAAGCCGGAAGAATCACCTCCCTGTCATATTTCTGGCCCTTTAGTATTGCAAGTGCGGTGCGAATGATCCGGTGTCCTTCAGTGGGGTATAGGAAAGTTGCATCAATGATGCTGTCGGCCACTGCCTTCACTCCAATTTCAGGTGCTGCGTCAATTCCTATGATGCGAATATTTTCGCGGTTCAACTTCCCGGCAGCCTCTGCAGCCCCGATTGCCATGCGGTCGTTGTGAGCAAAGATTACGTCTACCTTGTCGTAGATCTTCAAAAGGGAATCCACTACCGATTGCGCCTCCTCCTGATTCCAGTTGGCAGGCACTGATGCAAGTAGGTTGCCGCCTCCGTCGGAATAATCTGATGTAAAACCCTCATGGCGGCCGTTTGCCGGAGTTGACCCCGGGAGTCCGTATATTTCCAGGGCATTGGCGCCTTTGCCGGCGATGCTCAGTGCATAGTGAGCTGCAGCTTTTCCCAACCCGACATCATCCGCGCCGATCCGGGCCGTATAGCTGTCACCATTTATGTTTCGGTCGAATATTATCACCGGCATCCCGGCATCGTGCACTTCCTTGATCACAGGAGTCAGTGCGTCGGCCTCATTGGGGGATACAATAATAATGTCGAAGTCATTGTCGAAGAAATAACGAATGTCTTCGATTTGTTTTTGGTTGTTGTCGTCGGCAGAGCGGATTTCAACCATGGCGTCATCGTGAAACATTATCTCACGGTTGATCTCATCGTTGAGTTTCATGCGCCAGTCGTCTTGACTGCATTGTGACACACCGATTTTATAGGTCTTATCCTCCCTGCAGGCTGTGAAGCAGATAAGGAAAATAATTGATGTCAGGATAAAGAGAAGTTTCTTAGGCATCAGTTTCATGATTAATGGTTGCAATGCAAAATTAATAAATAAAATCAAGAAAGTAAGAAAAACCGGGAAAAATCTTGACAAGAATAATTGTGTGATAAGTTGCGACACAAAAAATGCTCCCGACTTTATCAGCAGTCGGGAGCATTTTTTTTCACAGTATTGAATTTTTCAGATTAAGGCTTGAACTAATACATAATTCATAATTTTGGATTAAGGTAATTTTTAATAATCTTTCTGTGTGTTTTTTCAAGTATCAATTTCGACTAAGGCGGTGTGTTTTTCAGGTAAATTTAGATTAAGGACTGTGTGTTTTTCAATAGTCTTATACTTTAATATATATAGCTTATAGTGTGTGTCGAATTAATTTAGTGGCATCCGATGAAAAATTATCATCAATCAGCAAGCGTAGGCTGAAAGCTGCTCGCGGAGTCTTTTGCGTGCGAAGAAGATGCGGCTCTTCACAGTTCCAACCGGGAGGTCGAGTTCTTCAGCGATCTCGCTGTATTTGTAACCAGCCACGTGCATGTTGAAGGGGATGCGGAATTCATCGTCGAAAGTGTTGATGACAGCGGTTATCTCCTTGACGGAAAGGCTGCCTTCCGGAGTCTCGAGAGCAGATTCCTGTGATGTGTTGAGGTGGTAGAGGTCGTCGGTAGTGTCGACGATAGTAGCCTGACGAACATTGCGGCGATAGTTGTTGATGAAGATGTTGCGCATTATCGTCATCACCCAACCCTTGAAGTTGG
>CAYQXG010000003.1:0-60840 GCA_964421525.1 uncultured Sangeribacter sp.
AAAATAGAGGCTTTTTCAAATCTGTCAAGTATTTTTAAATGAAAGAGCCGTGGGTCTTAATCCACATAAAAGGAAAAATATTTTGTCACGTCAGGATTTTTTTGTAATTTTGCACCGCCAATTCGATGGGATCGCGACCTGTCGAGAAAAAAGTAAAAATAATTAACTGCAGAAAATTAAAATGAAAAAAGACATTCATCCTTCCAACTACCGCGAAGTGGCGTTCAAAGACATGTCTAACGACGAAGTCTTCATCACACGTTCCACTGTAGCATCACGCGAGACAATCGAGATCGACGGTAAGGAATATCCTCTCGTAAAGCTCGAAATCACCAGCAGCTCGCACCCCTTCTTTACCGGCAAGCAGAAACTCGTCGACACCGCAGGTCGTGTGGACAAATTCCGCAGCCGCTACGGCAACCGCAGCAAGAAGTAATCAACGGAAGGAAACGACCGTTTATCAAGCAAAGCCGCACCATGACGATGGCGCGGCTTTGTTTTAATTACAAATCATACATAATACTATTTGTATGGGAGGAAAGTATGGACATATAAGTCAACATCTGGAGAATGAAGTTGCAAGACGACTTAGCGACACCGGAGTCAAATCCCTTCTTGTCGCAGTAAGCGGAGGAGCTGATAGCATGGCATTGCTCACCATCTGTAATCGTATTTCAAAACAATTGGATTTAAGACTGGAAGCCGTTAACTGTAACTTCCATCTTCGTGGTGAAGAAAGCAACAGAGATTCTCTATTCACCAAAAATTATTGCTCTAAGCTGGGGGTTAGACTGCATTCTTTGAATTATGATGTCGGTGCATATATGCAATTACATAATGATATGAGCACTGAGATGGCATGTAGGGAGCTAAGATATAAAGATTTCTTTAGATTGGCTGACGAACTTGATCTCGACCGCATAGCTGTAGCACATAATGCTGATGACGATATCGAGACTATGATGCTCAATATGCTGAGAGGCAGTGGAATCCGTGGGCTAAAAGGTATGGAATATGACAACGGATTGGTAATCCGCCCCTTACTTTCTATTTCAAGAAAAGAAATCGAAAGATATCTTGCAGATCAGGGAGTAGAATACATAACCGATTCCAGCAATCTTACAAATGAATACAGAAGGAATTTCATTCGTCGTGAAGTACTCCCCCTTCTTGAACAAAGGTGGGCAGGCGCAAGGAAAAGCCTTTCAAAAACGGTAAATATTATCAAGGAGGAAGCTGCCATTCTTGAACAACATTATCAATCTGAACTTTCCAAGCTAACTTTTGGTAATAACGAATTGAATGTCTACGCTGTTGGAGTTACAACCGGCATTGTATGGCGATTCTTGGAAAAATTCGGCGGGAATCCCCTAATAGCAGAAGAAATATTAAATTCAGTCAACAAGAACTTCTCAGAAAGATCATGGAAACTTTCCGACACATACTTGGCTGTTCTTGAACGGGATAGACTGAGAGTTGTGGATAACCGTCTTCAATCGGCAGAACCGGTGATAAGATGGGAAAGGCTCACAATGAATATTGGTGTCATGCAAGAGGTGAAAAGCAACAATAGCCACGCGACTATCTACCTTCCATCCGACGCTTCCGCTTATAAATTAAGACAACCGATTGATGGTGACCGTATGTCGCCATTAGGAATGAAAGGGACAAGACTTATTAGCGATATTATCAGTGATGCCAAGCTCGACAAAAAACAAAAATCCGAAATAAGAGTGCTCGAACGCAAATCTGATGGAGAGATTATATGGGTGACAGGACTAAAGAGAAGCCGCCATGAGCTTATATCGGAAGATTGCATTGAAATTTTTAGAGCCACGCTTAAACACTAAGTGAACAATGAACTTTGAATCTGTAACATTGTTTGAATTATAAATAACCATATATAATTTACTATGAAAAAGATACTGATAATGGGCGCGTCATCTGGCATAGGCATGGCAGTTGCAGATGCGTTTGCTTCACGTGGCATTAAAGTTGGCCTTGCAGCCAGACACACTACAGCACTGAGAGCATTGAAAGAGAAATATCCCGAAGCTGTGGAATATGAGTCAATTGATATAACTCATCACGATGCTCCGAAAAAGATGCACGAATTGATTGAAAAGATGGGTGGTATGGATATCTATTTCCATGTGGCCGGAATTGGATACGATAATCCTGAGCATGATCCACAGAGAGACGTGGACATCATAAATACAAATGCTGCTGCATTCGCCCGTATGGTAGGGACTGCCTACAATTATTTTCAAGAAAATGGAATTAAGGGAAGAATTGCTGCCGTCACAAGCGTAGCCGGTACCAATGGAATTGCCAGACTTGCTGCTTATTCAGCCTCCAAGAAATGTGCACAGACATACTTAGTAGCACTTGAGCAACTGGCAAATTTGGAAAAAGTAGACGTCACATTCACTGATATAAGACCGGGATGGATCCGCACACCTCTTCTTCATGAAAATGCGGAATATCCAATGGAGATGTCCTTAGAATACGTGGTTCCTCAAATCATAAAGGCTATAGTTAAACATCCTCGAGTGGCATATATAGACTGTCGTTGGGGTATTGTGTGTGCTCTCTGGAAAATGATTCCTGATTGCATTTGGACCCGGCTTAACATAGAAGTCTCGAAAGAAAAATGAGTGGATTACGTTTTACGTCTTCCGACAACCGTTTTCCGTTTTCCGTTTAGAAGTCAGTTGTAATACTAATTGGAAATATTTTTTCCTATATAGTATCGTAAGATATTGAGACATGGGTATTTTTTTGCAAAATTATGCTTATTTTCAAAAAATATTGCTTAATTTTGCAAAAAATTCTACCTAAACTATCATGAAAATCAGGAAAATTATTTTGCTGGCATTTATGTTGCTTATAAGTTTCTCAAGTGCATCAAGTGCGGAATATAAGCGACAGATCACCGTTGCAGAAGATGGAAGCGGTGACTTCAAGACAATTACTGAAGCATTAGAGGCAATTCGAGCCTACATGGACTATAAGGTGACGGTGAACATCAAGAATGGCATCTATCATGAAAAAATCGTGATTCCATCATGGCTTGAGAACGTAGATTTTATAGGACAGAATCCCGACAGCACCATCATTACTTACAATGACTACGCTAAGCTTGATAATATGGGTACATTCCGCACCTATACTGTGCGTGTTGATGGATGTAACCTCACTTTCAAGAATCTCACGATTCAGAACACTGCAGGTAGAGTAGGTCAGGCAGTTGCCCTTCATACAGAAGGAACAGGTTTGACTTTTGAAAACTGCAGATTTTTAGGAAATCAAGATACATTGTTTCTTGCTGGCCATGATTCAAAGCTGGTTTTTGAGAACTGCTATATAGAAGGAACCACTGATTTCATATTTGGTCCTGCAACTGTATGGTTTGAAGATTGCATAATACACAGTAAAACAGATTCATATATCACAGCTGCCTCCACACCGGACACCGTGAAATATGGATTTGTATTCAAAAACTGCAAATTGACGGCAGATCCTGGCGTAAGGAAGGTTTATCTTGGTAGGCCATGGCGACCCTATGCATATACAGCGTTTATTGGTTGCCAGATGGATTCTCACATCACCCCAGCAGGATGGGACAATTGGCGTGATCCGGCCAATGAACAGACAGCACGATATATCGAACATGGCAGCAAAGGACAAGGAGCTGATCAAGGACAAAGGGTCAAATGGACCCGCACCCTTTCAGACAAAGAGGCAACCGGGTTGACTAAAGACATTGTCTTGGGCAACAAATAATAAACATTAACAGTCGGACTTCAATATCGAGGTCCGACTGTTTTATATACTCATTCAATAATTTATCATCTATAAGGCTTTTGCATTAGTTCAATCCCAGTCATCGGTTCGAAATGGGACAAGAGGTAAATAGTTACCTGCATGAACATTACCAGGAAGGAAGTCTTCCCATCCATAGCGGACAGCAACCGGATCTGGAACTTTCTTACTTGAAACTACGAATTCATTTGTCTGCCAATTGAGCCATACAGAGTCAGCCGGATGGAAGACACGGTCGGGACCTGCCACTTCAAATCCCTCAATTTCATAGTTACGGCAAATGCCATCACTCTTTGATTCAATTGCCACCCAGGCTGCTCCATCCTTAAACCGATGACCTTTGTATTTCGGACATTCAATAGGAAACACTTTGTTTCCATAAGTCTTGTTGAGTGCCAGTTCTGCCAGACGCTTACCTGGAGTTGCCTTGTCGGATGGATGGATGTTATGTCGTTCATAGGGCTTTACAAGGTCATTGGTGCAAATAATCCCTGAATTAGGAATAATCTCCGTGGCTTTCCACTGAGCCTCTCGCAAGAGTGGCGACTTACCGTCCTGTTCCGGTGAGTCATATTCATAAGGAGCAATCTCCACGCTATAGAAAGGTATATCCCCTTCCCCTATCTGCTTGCGCCAATGCTCCACCATGTTGGCAAGACGTGTCGCATAATTCTTATGCTCTCCAACATTGGAACACCCCTGATACCAAATTATTCCCTTATAAGTATAGTCTTTTACGGGATTAAACATAGCGTTATACATGAGTAGAGGCCGCACGTAATGAGTCATTTTATCAATGTCGGAGGGGTCAAGAGAAACATCCTGGTATGTCTCCAAAATTTCACGTGGCGTCCAACTTTCAACTCTTGCCCCCCCATAGGCACATCTCACAATTCCGATTGGTACATCAAGCACATCGTTAAGACGTTTAGCATAGTGCCAGCCAAGCGCGCTGTAATCAGCCGCTGTGTCAGGACCTGGAACAGTCCAAGTGGCATCAATTGTTTCTACCGGTGTATAACTTTGGGTAAGAGGAACATTATAGAATCGAATCTTGTTGGCGCGTTCACGTGCAGTAGCTACCTCGTCATAGCCCCCTTCTGTGCAGCAACCGGGGAAACCCTTAAGTGGCATTTCCATGTTTGATTGCCCTGATGCAAGCCAAACTTCACCTACAAGCACATTCTCAATAGTAACTGGGCTGCCATCTGAAATTACAATGGAATATGGAGTATAACTCCCAGCTGGAGTATCTATGAAAATTTGCCATTTGCCAGTGGCATCTGATTTTGTCTGATATGAATTGCTTGTCCATGAAGGAGAAACGGTCACTTTTTTGTCAGGATCAGCTGTGCCATATATTCTGGCTTTGCCGTTTTGTTGAAGCACCATGTTATCAGTAATAAGGCTACCGGGAGTCACCTTTGCTTCAATATTTAATGTAGCGGCGGAAATGAGTGCCAATACAGATAGTGGGATTGAGCAACTTTTCATGATAATTTCTAACTTTTTAGCAGGTTTATTCTCAAATTTAGAAATGAACAAAACATTTCTATATGCAAATGTAGTAATTTTTTCTGAACAAATTTTATTTTATACAAAAAAATTGCCCCACAATTTCATAGTCCCATAACCTTTAGGTTCACTTAAGAAACTTAATTAATGAGTTATTATCTTTAAATTATGAATTTTTTTTCTTAAATTTGCAAAACCATTTAGACCCGTATTAATAAATGATAGATAATACAAGACCGGATTCTGATATTCTTGAATCCCAAAACAAAAAGAAAATAGGCTTAAAGAGGGTATATGGAATAGCAGGAATTGCTTTAATAGCCATTCTTGCACTGGCATTATTTTTGATTAACGCATCTAAAGGCAAATCAGCAATTGACAACGAAATAAGGCTCTGCCTTGATCATAGCACAGATGAAATCACAGGAACAATAAATGGGCATGAATGGGTAGACTTAGGGCTACCCAGCGGCTTGAAATGGGCAACATGCAATATAGGTGCTGATATCATGGTTGAGCCGGGAGAGTACTTCTCATGGGGAGAGACTGAATCAAAGAGTACATATTCATCCGATAATTGTTTGACGCACAGGATTCCATTCGACAAATTGAAGGAGCAGGGAATCATTGATGAAAATGGCAAACTCACTGAAAAATATGACGCGGCTAAAGTAATATGGGGAGATTCATGGAGAATGCCGACTATCGATGAAATCCAAGAACTGATTAAGTCTTGCACATGGGAATTTACATCCGTGAATGGTGTTAATGGATATATGGTGACAGGGCCTAACGAAAGACAGATCTTTCTTCCGGCCGCAGCCTACCAAGAAGATACAGAGATAGAGAATTTCGGAGAATTCGGTGACTATTGGAGTTCGTCAGTGGTGCCTGATCTCTCAGGAGCAGCATGCAGCCTCGGCTACAGTTCAAAATCATTTGGACGTCGCCACTATTCCCGTTTTGTAGGACGCTGTGTGCGCCCGGTCACTGACTGACATTTACATGAACAGTCATAAGCTTTCGTGTTCTTTATAGAAAGACAAGTTAAACCGAAAGGAATATCAGCATTAGAACAATTAATTCTGATTAAGCATTATGATCGGGAATAATTTTGAGGTTCATAAGCTATTATGGATTTTGAATATATTAGTGAAAATAGAACTATCTTGATGAAGTTAGGAATGTTATTTTTTCTTTAATAGTCATTACGTTTGAATCTTCGGGGCCATTGATTTTCTCTAATATCATCAGCGCTTTTTTATAATCCTCAATTGCTGATGAGATGTTACCCTGTGCTTCATATATCATTGCTATGTTATTATAGATCGTTGCCATATCGGGAGTCTCTACTTTATTATCTTTTTGATATTCAGATATCACTTTATTGTAATACTCCAACGCGACTGCGTAGTCTTCCAAAGCATGAGACACTATGGCAATATTAAAGAAGATATCTCCAATAGCTGTGACATCGTTTACACCTGTCCTGTCATATAAAGCCAACGCATTAAGTAAGCAATCCTTTCCTTTATCAAGTTCCCCACTGTTAGCAAATTGCATACCTAATTGGTTATACAAAGCGATAATAATCTTATATAATGAAATCACATCTTCATCGTTTTCACCAAAAACTCTCTCCTTTATTGCCACAGCCTTAAGATAATTATCAAGAGATTCCGCATAATCTTCTTGGCACATCAATACATATCCTATGTTAGAATAGCTGACTGCAACATCAGGATGATCCAAGCCAAAAATATTCTGCTCTATTACCAACGATTTCTTATAAAATTCCAAGGCTGATGCATAATCACCTATGGACGAATATATGGCGGCAATATTATTGTAGGATAATGCTATATCAGGATGATTCGCTCCCCATACTTTCTCCTTTATAGACAACGACTTTATAAAGTAATCAAGCGCAGATGTAGAATCGCCCAAATTAAAGAAAGTATATCCTATGTTGTTATAAGAGGTAGCGACATCTGGATGATTGGAATCTAAAAGTTTTTCACGGATAGCCAATGCTTTCTTATGATAGTCAAGAGCTGAAGAATATTCTCCCAAAGAATTATTTACGACACCTAAGGCATTGTAGCAGGTAGCAGTTTTCGGATGTTCAGAGCCATAAACAGTCATACATAGGTCCAAAGCCTTTTTAAAATATTCGAGAGCCTTAGAATAATCACCTTTACTATTATAGACGTTACCAATATTAATATAATTTGGAACGACATTGACATTATCTTTTCCGTATATTTGTTCACATATAGCCAACGATTTTTTATAATAATCCATGGCTTTTTCATATTCACCTTGAGATGAATAGATTTCACCTATGTTATTGTAGGATAAAGAAATTGCCGGATGATACGTACCCAATTTTTTTTCAAGAATTTCCAATGCCTTGAGGTTATAGACAAGAGCAGAGGCATAATCGGCCATAGAGGATAAAACTGAAGCAATATTATTATAAGAAAAGGCTGTGTTAGGATTGTCCTCTCCTAAAACATTCTCCCGAATACTTAACGCTTTCTTATAATACTCCAGAGCTCTTTTATGATCTCCTTGCAAATCATAAACATAACCAATATTGTTATATGATGTTGCAATGCCTATACTTTCCGGTTCAAATATATTCTCCCGAATACTCAACGCCTTAAAATCATATTCAAGTGCTTTTTGATAATCACCGAGACTACAATATGCTGAGCCCAAATTACTTAATAATGTGGCTATCTCCTCATACTCTTCACTATAACAAGCCTCATATATTGTCAAAGCTTTATCAAAATATTCTATCGCCTTTGAATAATCCGCTTGAGTGACACATAATGTTCCATTATTAAGATAGCAAATCGCAACAAGATGATTTTCCGGACCAAATTGGGATATTGCGGAATTTAGTGCTTTTTGATAATAATCGAATGCAAGGTTGTAATCTGCTAAATATGCTGATACAAAGTTTCCTGTCTTTAGTAGCCATTCCACGTTGGAGGAGTCAGCATCGGCAATCTTGCGGTAGATGGAGGCTACTTTTTGGTGATTTTCCAATCCGCCGGCAAGCAATAGAGTCTGGATATGACGGTCTGCCATGGCATAGAGACTGTCATTAGATTCCTTTATTGATTTTTGTGTATCTTCTAATTTTGAAATAGCATTCTGTAATTCATCACGTTTCTCTATTTCCTTGAGCAAATTGCCTACTATGTTGAGTCGGTCGTATCTTGAAATGGCCTCCTCCATCTTCCCTGCTTTCACAAGCTCAATTATATCCTGCTCCTCAGCATTGATCTCAGAAAGGTCAATGCGTGAAAACCGGTCAACATACGTTTCCAGATTATCAAGTTGCTTTTCGTAGTCCTCAATCAGTTTCAGACGTTGTTTCTGGTATTCTTCCTCCTTCAGCTTACCATCTGCCTTTAGTTTTTCGAGGGCTGCCTGATCTTTTTTCAACTGGCGGGCATAACTTGCTGAAGCGACCTTCTCATAATTGTCGCGCAACTGCTTGAAACGATCGGATCGGCACATTACAATGACAAATGGTCGATCAGGATTGATATTCCACTGATCAACAGCCTCTTTATTGAATATCTCATAACCGAGTTTCTCGATGCGACGCACGGTCACTGCATCACCAGGCTTACGGGTCTGGAACTGCAGATAGAATTGCCCACCTTTATCGGAAACAGTGCTATTGGCCGAGCGTATGTTGAGTTCCACTCCGGGGAGTGGCGTTTTCTTTGCTTTATCGTTGTATTCCTGGACAATGCCTTTCTGCGTAGTCTGAGCAGCAGCAACTATGGATATTAGTAGTAAAAATACGCATAATGCCAGACGTACGATTCCATAACATGTAATAGGGAATGGTTTTGTTTGATTGCCGATGGCTACATTCATTGGATTCAGGGATGCATAATGAATTTTAAATCTTTTCCGGGAGTTTCGTCTTCACGATAAATGGGACGATAACCTGATTTACTCAAATTAATAGGGAGTTCAGCTCTTTGAACAGATAGTGGTAGTGTTATCCGGAATTCCCCATTGTCGTTAGTAGTCGCTTTTATTCCCTCAACCTCAACTTCTACACCGGGTATAGGATTCATGTCTTCATCGTAGACATATCCACTGAAGAATGCGAAGGTGTTGTCTCTTAGAAGGTCAAGTTTGATTTCTCGCCTTACTCCTAATCCTGTAGTAACGACCGTATCAACGGGATTAAAGAATTTAGATGTGACATTCAGTCTATTATGAGAAAAACGTCTGTAGCCGGGTAGTCTGATTCCTGTGAATTGAGGGTTAGAGAGTGGAGCTGAATATTCTGCACCGTCAATAGTAAGAACTACGTCCTCCCCTACCGGAAGTTCTGACTGTTGAGGAAATATTGAGACATTTACATTTACAGGTATTGCAAAAAGATAAGTAAGAATAGCCAATACTACTGTGCTAATGGAAATAGTTGCAATTCTGATTTGTTTTTGACGCAAATGTCTTTTCCAAAGGGAGTCAAAGGAGACATTCAGCATCTTTGAGACCACTCTCATCAAAGCCTTATCCTTACCTACTTCCCCAATATTAACCCCGAGGAGTTCCTTGTCGGGATTTTGCAAGAAGTATTCACGCAAAAATGTTGGAAATAAATCTCGTTCCGGGGTTGAGTCATCAGGGATAATAACCGGTATTATCTTGTCGAGGCGCCCCATCTCAACAAACGCCTTCGCTTCATCGCTCACCCAGGAAGATTGTGCAGAGTTCTTAGAACAAATCAGGATCAGGAACTTACTTTCCTCAAGATTTTTACGCAATTCATCCCCAAGAATACCGGTGTTTAGATCAGACTGATCGCGGAATATGGGACGCAGGTAACGACTCTTAGCCTCAATGTCGTTGTGAATCTCTGTCGGAAGTTTGAAAGCTTCAAGACTTTTCTGAAGCCATTTTGCCACTGCCATGTCACGGTGGCTGTAGCTTATGAATGCAAAATTGTTGTAGTTACTCATATACAAATGATGAATGATCGGTGATGGTTGTTTTTGTGTAGTTACTCTATTCAGTCCAAGATGTCGCTTCCACTTAGTATTCCTGGATATTAATCACTTAGACTTGATAGTTTTTCTTTAATTGCAATTACATCGGGATGATTATCCCCATACTTATTAACGGCACAATCAAGAGCCATATTGTAATAACGGAGGGCGAGTTCCTTGTCGTCCACCTTAGAGGAAGCCAAGAAATCACCGGTTTTTATGAGCCACATGATATTAGAAGGGTCTGCATCAGCTATCCGCAAACAGATAGATTTTGCCATTTCAATCCTTTCATCGTCGGCATCTATCATAAGATTTTCAATCTGCCGGGATGCCATTGCATAAAGGGAATCGCTTGATTCTGTGATTTCATTTTTCTTATCCGAAAGGTCGGAGATTGTTGAATTCACTTTTTTCAGATTGTTGATACCGTCAACGAGAGAATCTTCAATATTGAGCTGCTCATATCGTTCGATCGCCTCATCAATCTTACCTTGCTGCACAAGTTCTATGATTTCCTGCTCGACTGAGGAAATTTCCGAAAGATCTATCCGCGCAAAGCGATCGACATAAGCATCAAGATTATCAAGCTGACGTTCATAGTTTTCATGAAGGGACAGCAATTGCTGATTATACTCAGCTTCCTTAAGCTTCCCTTGAGCCTTGAGTTTGGCAAGTTGAGACTCTTCATTCCTCAATCTCTTTGCATAGCTTTCGGAAGATACCTTTAGATAGTTATCACGTATTTTCTTGAATTTTTCAGATCGACACATTACGATCACAAAAGGTTTGTCAGGGTTGATATTCCACTGCTCTACGGCCTCCTTGTTGAATATCTCATAACCTTTCTTTTCGATTGACCTTATAACTACATGATCACCGGGTTTTGCGACTACAAAATTAAGTGTAAAACCACCATTCTTATCGGAAACGGTTGTATTGGCAGAACGCACAATGAGTTCTACCCCGGATAGAGGTGTTTTCTTAGCTTTTTCGTTATATTCCTGAATTATCCCTTTCTGTGTAGTCTGGGCTAAGGTTGAGAAACCAAGCATCAATGCTAAAAGAACAAAGTTTAGCTTCGTTCTCCATTGTCCGCAGTCCGTTGTCCGATTCATGACGCTAATAATTTTTTGTGATTTTGAACCCGGATTTCAAAATGAATTTCAGTGATTCCTGCGATGTGGCACGATCATATTCCTTTTCTACTTCGGAAAGTTGCTCGTAAGGAACGAGACCCGGATGCTTTTTGGCAACATCATCGCGAACCGGGCCATAGGTCCAACCTTCTTTTTTTCTTTTTTCTGACCAAATTTCATGTACATTCTTTGCCAAGTCTTCCATTAGAGGGAGAAGTTCTTCAGGGATTTGGACATTACGAGTGTCCATGGGGTGAGGGATGTAGTTCATATCTTTTTATTTTGTTATTCGGATCTATTATCCCGAAAGTTATGTCGACCACATTGCTGTCATAACTGCGAGTCTCTTCGTCAAGATTCTCCCACTTTGTGAGGCAATTATGGCGGAGTCTTATCTCATCTTTTCCTTTGCTATCAAAGACATATCCCAATATTTCATGAGATGCGTTCCAACGAAGATGCTCAGTCTGTGCCAACACCTCCAAGATTCTGAAAATAATTGGATTGACCTCCTCTCCATTAATGGCAGAGTATTTCATAGTTGAATTAAATCTCTGCAAAGAAGACCAATTGAACCTTTGAATATTATTAAGATTCAAGGCTTTGTCCATAAGTAATTCTTTTGTGAGGCAGTGCAGACTGTTTGCTATATCCTGACCTTGAGTTCTGCGCAGTCTCATCAATCTGGCATAAGACGGATGAAACTCATCGTTGGTCTGAAGCAGATCTTCAATATCCTTATACCATCTTCGGTCGAATTCATTCTCCGGAATCTTGTAGTTATCCTCAGTTGAAGCGGTGTATTTCTCCTTATGAGAGATTGCTTTCCTGACAACGAAATTATCAATAATGTTGCTGTAAGTATATACATCTTCATCATTTCCGAATATGTATAGAGGGAACTTGCAGATATCTGATGACTTAATCTTATTATTGGGTTTCTTTCCTACAATATCCATTGGATCTTGGGCAGCCCAAAGTCGATTATAGTATTGTGCAATCTTCAAGAAATGTCCGTCATCGTCATTATGGATTCTTATAAGAATACAAAAGTTTGCAAGATTGGCACGATTTCGCAAGGCCGTCCGGAATATTCTTACAGCCATCGACATGTTCAGTTCGTCATTATCGGTGGATAGAACAACATAGTTGAGCATCTTGATCTTTTCCTGAAGTTTTGCATAAAATTCTATGCTATTGCAATCGAGATTATGAAGTTCTATAAGAGCATCCGGATTTTCCATACCCGCAACAAACGGAACAGAAGGTTTTATAGCAGGAGAATTAGCTACAAATAATCCTGCTTTATCTTTCATGTTATTGTCTATGACATCAAGATGGAACTCAGATCTTTCTGCATGCTCTGCATCACCTCCCGATCTCACAAAAGCCCCAAACTCATAGAGAAATCTCGCCACATCCTGCCCAACCTCGCTGAATCCGATTATCATGGCATTGAAAGATGAAGAAACCGAAGCATCATGATCAACATCAACAAAATTTACAGGAAGCACGTCAGGATTTCTCTTAAGCATCTCAACATTAATATGGGATGAGTCTATGACACGTACTTCAAGATTATTGGAAAAATGACGGTCTTCTATAACCCTATGAACACCATTGAAACGAGCATGACAATAGAAAATCACTTTTCTCGGAACGAACTGGAAACTTTCATCTGAATTCCCGGTCTTAGCTGATGTTGCGAATGCATTCAATGTTGCGTCACCCAAGAGTACAGACACATCATGAAGATTTTGTTTCTCATCATCAGACAAAAATAAGAAATGGATTGTATGTGTTGTTTTCTTAGGATTAAGAAGGTATGCCAAAGATTTCAGTTGAAGTTGTTGACGAATGATGTCTTCATATTCATTATCAACACAATTTAAATTGCTATTCAAAGAAGCAATGTCTGTACGAGAGGATGATGCAATGAAACAACCTAAATTTTGAAGTTGCTCAAGGTCATCTCTATTAAGAGACAACAATTCAAAAATACGATTAAATCCAAGGTCGCTATCTGAGGAATCTTCATCGTTTTCAGCCGTCTTAATAATGATGATGCGATAGTCTTTCTTATTGTTTTTGAGGTGCTCGTTTATACTTTCCACCATCTTATAAGAAGCTGAATTGCATCCCCATATTACATAAGTTTCCTTGCATCTTGAAGGTTTAATTACTTCAAATAAGAGTTTTATCTTTTGAATTACATTGAATCCGAACACCTTAATAATAAACAATGCACTAACAAAAGCAGAAAGGGCGTGAGATATCGAAAAGAGTGCCATGAAGCGAGAATCCTCAAAAAGTGTGGAATGAATCTCGCTGACGTCACTACTTAGAAGAAATGTCCCGAAAGCATGTATCATAGCCATCGGAGCGTTCCAAAGCAGATTTATGAAAGTATCGTCGATACACATCCCTATATCATAGAGTGCAAATGCAAAGAGCCATGAGATAATGAATGCGAATTTGAGAAAACCGGAACTTATCTTAATTTTTGATAGAAGAAAGGAGATGATACAAAGTATAATTGCAACACCTATTCCAATGATACCTGACCAAATTACAACATTTTTAAAAAACTCGAAATCAACAATAGCATTATCCGCAGGTTGAGTTAGCGTTAACGCGACTGAATCAGTGATATTATTTACAAGAGAAAATATTACCATTGCGTGAAAAATAATTATAGGGAATGCTACTTGTGTATAATTGAATAATTTAAATAATTAGTCCTATTCTCTTATTATGCATACAAAGAGTTATTGCGGATGTATTCGAGCACGGAAGGATGGAGAGCATATTCCAAAGATGAATTATCAAAGTCGGCTAATTTATTATCATTTATTGATAGTAAATTATCTGATGAAAGAAGAGAGCGTATTTGTGTAGCGGAGATTGGCATTAGGGGAGCATTTTCGAGAAAGATAATGTTGTCCGTTATCCGCCGTCCGTCGTCCGTTTTCTGTTGCCCGTTTTCAGGAATCTGTATTTTGTTTTCTGTTTCATTCGCTTTGATGTCGGGGCGCGGATAAACAATAACACCAAACCGGGAAATTATCTCATCCGGATTTCGCCATAGACGGAAGTTTGCCCAATTGTCACCACCTATCAGAAGACTGAATTTGTGTTCGGGATAAGCCTTTTGAAGTTCAGAAAGAGTAAGATACGTATATGAAGGTCTTGGAAGATTGAATTCAAAGTCACTAACTTCAATACCGGGAATATCAGCTACAGCAAGCCGTGCCATCTCGAGTCTCTGCTCATCAGTTGCCAAAGGACCGTGGTCTTTAAGCGGATTTCTGGGAGAAACCATCAACCATAGTTGTTCGAGGTCAGTGTGCTCAAGGGCGTATTGAGCAAGAATAATATGTCCATTGTGGATTGGGTCAAAACTTCCCCCGAACACTCCTATCTTCATGAATAATTTTGAATTGTTTAGTAATTTATAATCTTCATCTTTTTTTGCGGACAGAGAAGCCAAATCCACCTATGAAGTCACCCATGCCAAAATATTGGCCATGGTTGTATACAAGCATTCCTGCATTCTCAAGCTCAAGTTTTCCGGTTTCTTCGTTTATGAAGCGACTATCGGCACGAACGTTAAGAACATCAGCTATAAACATGTCGTGGCTACCAAGATGGGTGACACTCTTCACCCGGCATTCGATGCTGACAGGCGATTCCTCTATCGTCGGGCACCTTACCATTTCTCCGGGAATAGGATGAAGACCGGTCTCTTTCCATTTGTCATAGTCTCGTCCGGAGCGTACTCCGGCCCAATCGGTGGCACGTGCCATTTCGACAGTGGTAAGGTTTAGTGTAAACTCCATGTTTTTCATCAGAAGCGCATGGGAAAAGCGTTCGGGACGCACTGATATATAACACATAGCAGGGTCGGAACATATTGTTCCGACCCAACCAATAGTCAGCATATTCCATTCCTCAGGTGTCGCGCCACATGTAGCAAGCACGGCAGGAAGGGGATATATCATTGTCCCTGGTTTCCAGGAAATCTTCACTTTATCAACGATTAATGTTTAACAATCAATGATAAATAATTAGACATTGAGATCTTTAAGAACCTGATCGATATGGGCATCAGCTTTCTTAACAATTTCTTCATAATGATCCTTGTCGGCAAGTTCCTCGCGAACTTCAACGTAGAACTTAATCTTTGGCTCAGTGCCGGAAGGACGGATGGATACCTTATCACCAGCTTCTGTAAAGAACTGAAGGACATTGCTTGTAGTGGGGAAATCCATCTTTGAAATCTCTCCGGTCTTGAGATCCTTACAGTTGAGGTCCAGATAGTCTTTTACAAGAACAACATCGCTACCAGCAATCTGCTTAGGAGGATTCTCACGGAAGTTCTTCATCATTGCAACAATTTCCTCAGCACCGCTCTTTCCCGGACGGACCACACTCACGCCTCGTTCCCGGCTGAAGCCGATCTCAAAATATATCTGCTTGAGAAGTTCATAAAGGTCCATTCCCTTGTCAGCGGCCCAAGCAGCAATCTCACACATAAGAGGCACCGCAGAAATTGAGTCCTTATCACGTACAAATGTCTCGGCAAGGAAACCATAGCTTTCCTCACCACCGCCAATGTAACGACCTGTGCCTTCCTGCTCACGCATGACGTTGGCAATCCATTTGAATCCGGTGAACACGTCGAACATGCGGACATTGTTTTTATCAGCTATACGCTTAACAGCCTCAGTTGAAACAATAGTCTTTACAACATATTCGTTGCCTTTCATCATTCCAAGTTCATTATTGCGGGTCATGAGATAATACAGGAAAATCATAAGTATCTGGTTGCCATTTACCAGCTGATATTCACCCTTGCTGTCTCTAACCACAAGACCAACACGGTCAGCGTCAGGATCAGAAGCAAGCACGAGACTGGCACCAACCTCACGAGCTTTTGCGATACCCATGGCCATAGCCTCCGGATTCTCAGGGTTAGGGGAAACCACTGTCGGGAAGTCGCCAGACTGAACATCTTGTTCAGGAACGTGGATTACATTATTGAAGCCCCACATTTTGAGTGCATCGAACATAAGCATAGAGCCTGTGCCATGTATAGGAGTATAAACGATTTTCATATCGGCGTGACGCTTGTCGGCATCAGGAGAAAGAGAGAGTGCATGTATCTCTTTAAGATATGGTTCGTCTACATCCTTGCCTATTATCTGGATGAGATCTTTGTTGGGAGTGAACTTGATTTGATCAACAGAAGTAATTTTGTTGACATAAGCTATAGTCTCAACATCGTGGGGTGCAATCATCTGAGCACCATCGCTCCAATAAGCTTTATAGCCGTTATACTCCTTTGGATTGTGGCTTGCAGTAACCATCACACCGCTCTGACATCCGAGGTGACGGATAGCGTAGCTTACCTCCGGTGTTGGACGGCAAGCATCGAAAAGATAAACCTTAATACCGTTGGCTGAAAAGATATCGGCTGCGAGTTCAGCAAACTTACGCGAATTATTGCGGACATCATGGCCTATTGCAACAGAAATCTGGGGAAGATCCTTAAAGCAATCTTTAAGGTAGTTAGCAAGGCCCTGGGTGGCCGCACCTACAGTGTAAATATTCATACGGTTAGATCCCGGTCCCATTATTCCACGGAGACCACCTGTGCCGAATTCAAGATCCTTATAAAAAGCTTCAATAAGGTCTGTTTTGTCTTCTGCATCGAGGAGTTTCTTTACTGCTGCTCGAGTTTCTTCATCGTACTGTGGGCCGAGCCATTGTTCGGCTTTGGCAACCACTGATTTCATCAGTTCGTCGTTGTTCATATTTTGAGTTATTTTAAGTTAATTCTTAATGCATAGGTCGTGATGCATATACCATAAAGAATAATTTATAAAGCATAATCACCAGAAAATGCATAGAAAGAATGGCAAGAAGACACTCTTTATAAATTAAACGCAAATATAATTAAATAAGATGATAATGGCAAGAGAATTTAAATTAAATTTGCATAAATTTGTCTTTATGGGGAATAATCATTAATTTTGCATAATGAAATAAAGAATAGGCATTGCCAGTGCTGCTTGTCAAATTTAGCACCTTAAATAAACAATACAGAAAATACCCATGATATACTCAATGACGGGTTTCGGGCGCGGAACAGCGTCCTCCCCCAGTAAGAAAATAACAGTAGAGATCAAGAGTCTAAATTCAAAGCAGTTAGACCTTAACATGCGGGTACCTGGGTATTTCCGTGAACTTGAGGTTGAAGTACGCAACATGTTGCTCAAGGAGCTGGAGCGAGGTAAGGTTGATATGACCGCTATGGTTGAGAATACCGCGCCCGAAGCTGGCTCGAGTGTGAACACGGATGTGCTCGCAGCATACAAACAACAGATAAAAGATGCAGCTGAGAGACTTGGAGTGCCTGAACCAAACGATTGGTTCTCCATATTGATGCGAATGCCTGAATCTATGAAGACACAGCTTCAGACTCTTGACGAAGCAGATATTGATGCTTTTAGAAGTGCTTGCAACGAAGCCGCCAAGAAACTGACAGACTTTCGTGCTACAGAGGGAAAGAAACTCTTTGCCTTTTTTCAGGAAAAGACAAACAACATTCAGAAACTACTTGAGAAAGTTGAACCGTTCGAGAAAGATAGAATATCAAAAATCAGAGATAGGCTTGAAACCCAGCTTTCACGCCTCAATACAATTGAGTATGATAAAGGTAGACTTGAACAGGAGCTGATTTTCTATATTGAGAAACTCGACGTAACTGAAGAGAAAACCCGTCTTCGAAGCCATATAAATTATTTCAAGGAAACAATGGGAGACGAAGATGAAAAACCGGCTTGCGGACAAGGAAAGAAACTGGGGTTCATTGCACAGGAAATGGGAAGGGAAATCAACACGCTTGGTTCAAAAGCAAACGATGCAGAGATGCAGAAAATCGTCGTAATGATGAAAGACGAACTGGAACAGATTAAGGAGCAAGTACTGAATGTGCTTTAGTAGTCGGATGTCAGAAATGTTGTTATAGACCGGAGATATAAACAACCATATAATGAACAAAGGAAAAATAATTGTGCTTTCAGCTCCAAGTGGAACCGGAAAGTCATCTATCATAAAGAAACTTCTTGAATATCCTGAACTGAACCTCGGATTTTCAGTCTCAGCCACATCTCGTGCCCCTCGAGGTACGGAACAGCATGGTGTTGAATACTATTTCATAAGCCAAGATGAATTCAAAAAACGTGCCTCAGCCGAGGAGTTTGTTGAATGGGAGGAAGTCTATCCAGGCACTTGCTACGGAACATTAAAAAGTGAAGTGCAACGTGTTACAGATGCAGGTAAAAATCTTATCATGGATATAGATGTTAAGGGAGGCTTGAATGTGAAGCGCTGCTATGGAGATCAGGCCACAACCATCTTTATACTTCCTCCAAGCAAGGAAGAACTCGAGCGTCGACTGCGCGGCAGAGGAACAGATGCTGAGGAATTGATAAGAAAACGTCT
Source organism: uncultured Sangeribacter sp. (assembly GCA_964421525.1). GTDB lineage: Bacteria > Bacteroidota > Bacteroidia > Bacteroidales > Muribaculaceae > Lepagella. The sequence continues at coordinate 19,022 of CAYQXG010000003.1, forward strand.
TGATAAAGCAGACTATGAACTAAGCTTTGCCCCACAATTTGACATAAGGATAGTGAATGACGACTTGGACAAAGCTGTGATGGAAGTTCGTGAAATCATTTGTAATTAATTATGCAGCCAATAAGGCTCATTCCTTCAGTAGCGTCCTAAGAGTGCTCCGGCTTAGCTTGAGTAATAATTATTTATCGAAAAAGAACTCGACTTGGCACACCAAAGTCGAGCTCTTTTTTTGTATCTATTAATAATAATGCCTGATGTGTCAGTCAGATAGAGCATAATAGCTTTTAGACATGCCGTAGGCGCCATAACTGCCGTAGCTTCCACCAGCTTCAGTACCGTTAAGAAGAATGGACATGTTCTTATATTCCTTGCTGCGATATACATTTTCAAGTTCGGAGAGAAGACCTCTTTCAAACAAGCCGGCACGCATAACAAATATTGTGTTAGAACATACGGTGCTCAAAATCCTGCCATCTGCTATCATCTGGATAGGTGCGCTGTCGATAAAAATAATATCATATTTTTCCTTAAGCTGATCAATAATCAACGACAACCGTCCGTTTTCAAGCAATTCTGTAGGATTTGGAGGTGTCTTGCCACCGGGAAGCACATCAAGATTTTCCTGAAGTCTGCCTTTAATAATGGCATCATTGACGTCCTTCACCTTGCCAAGCAGACATTGAGCAAGACCTGTGTCGGGGTTCCCGATAAAATCAGAAGAGGAGTTACGACGCATGTCTCCATCTATCACAAGTACTTTCTTACCTCGAATAGCAAGCGACATTGCAAGGTTAATTGTAACGAAACTTTTTCCTGATGCAGGATTAAAACTTGTCACCATGACAACAGGACACTTTTCCTCTCCATCAAGCATGAAATTCAAATTTGTACGAACCACCCTGTAAGCCTCATTGACAACATTTCTATTGCCCGGGTTTACAACTATCATGTGGTCCTTATCATCAAACTTCTTTGAATTGACCTTAGGAATTTCACCAAGGAATGGAATACTCAAACCTTTGAGATCGTTCTTATCTCTAACCTTCGTATTGGATACTTCGCGGAAATATATAGTAGCGACAGGAATCATGAGTCCTAATATGAAGGCAATTGCAAGAGTCTTAGAGGCACTTGGAGAAGTTGGTTCGGAATCTCCATGAGGACGAGCGATGATTCGGGTATTATATGGAGTGAATGCTTGGTTGAGCTGGTTTTCCTCCTTCTTCTGCAAGAGATAGAGATAAAGGCTCTCCTTGACCTTTTGCTGACGCTCTACGTTGAGCAGATAACGAGCCTGTTCGGGATTTGAAGCAAGGTTCTTCTCAAATGAGAGTCTTTCTTTGTTAACATTAGCTATCTCTTTAGAAAGGAGTTCGATCTGATTATTAACAGTAATGATGATAGCATTTTTAGAGTCAGCAATCTGAGCATCCAAGGTTTGAACCATCGGGTTGCCTTGAGAAGAACCATCCTCCAGTGAATTACGACTTAGAACGAGATTATTGTGAGCTGCAATCTGGTTCTCAAGCATCTGATTCTTAAGACCAAGGTTTGATGGGAAAGTCCTTGATGGAAGAGTATTCTTTTCAATATATTCTTTCAGAGATTTAACCAACTGCAACTGCGTGCCGAGTTCAAGAGCAGTAGTCCGAAGATTCTGCTCTTCGGTTAGATTAAGTGTTGCACTTGCCACCAAATCAGGAATTTGATTCTCTGACTTATAATCAGAAATATCAGAATCGACCTCACTCAATTCTTTGCTAAGGGAAGAAAGTCGCTCATCGATAAAGTCGGAAGAAGAAAGAGCCACTTCGTTCTTGCTGATAATCCAGTCTTCATTGTAAACCTGAATCATAGTGTTCAGCACATCCTCAGCACGACGAGGTGAACCGTCGGAAATAGAAAGGTCAACAACCGAAGCCTCCTTACGAAGTTCATTAACCGAGAGTTTTGAGAGCCAGGACTTGACAGCACCTTTTAATGAAGAACGGAACACGGTGATTTTATAGCCTTTATCATCATCGTCCAATTTATCCTTCCCATAGAAAGGTGTTTTATCGATTTTAATTTTTCCGAGCGGGGTCATAACCGATTCACCAAACTTAATAGGTCTTTTCTGGTTGAAGTCGGCCTTTTTGTCTTTTACGACAAATTTGCTTAGGAAAATCTCACCATTTTCTTCAATTTTGATTTTAAAATGTCCTCCAACTGTTTCAGGAAGTGTCTCAAAAGTAACGGTTATTGGGAGATTAGAACCATAAAGCACATTGCTCCTAAGCCCTTTTCTCATAGAATAGCTTGTCTGCAGACCAAGGCGCTCGATGACCTGTGCCATAAGGTCAGGCGACTCAAAATAAGCCATCTCGTTATATAGATTATTTGTAGCTTGGCCGATACCCAGATCTGAAAACATAGCCAAAGCTGCAGATGAGCCACTATCGGAATCCTCTTTAATCTCCACTTGCGACTCACGAAAGTAGACAAACGGTTTCCAAGCGATGTAGAAGACACCAATACCCAAACACACTGTAAGGGAAAGAAGAATCCTTTTCCATTGACGTAAAATGGCATTAAACAACTCCTTAGGAGTCATTTTCTGCTCCACTATTTTACCGGATTTAGAAGATTGCTCTATGTTGGGTTCCATATATGAAAAAAGTCGTCTTAATTAATCTTAATTAACAGGTGTGAATGCCAAACTATTAACGCAAAAACGGGGTAAAAATTATGCGTCGTGTCATAGTAGGCATATTCTGATGCAAAATTAATTAAAAAAACTGAAATTCGCAAGTTAGTGACCTCCGTCACTCAGCATATAACTTAGACCCTTCACAGATTGAGGTTTGAAGAGAGATAGTCGTTCAATATTATAGTTGCAGCGATTTCATCAACAAGTTCCTTGTCACGCCGTGCCATGCGCCTAAGTCCTCCATCAATCATCGCACGATGGGCGAGTGTGGAAGTGAAGCGCTCATCGTAGCGCTCAACCGGCATATCAGGCATCTCTTTCCTTAATTGTTTTATAAAAGGTTCTATATATCGGGTACTTTCAGAAGGATTACCGTCCATCTGTTTTGGAAGACCCACTATTATCTTTTCAACCGGCTCATGACTACAGTATTCCTTAAGGAATTGCATCAGATCGCAAGCCCGGACCGTTGTAAGTCCGTTGGCACATATCTGCAGAGTGTCCGTAACAGCTATTCCACAACGTTTTCTACCATAGTCAATTGCTAAAAGACGAGACATATAATTAAGAATTTTGGATTGATGAGAATAAAACCAAAGAAATAAAAGTTACACCCTCCTGCATGAGCCGAAGGGTGTAGAATCAAAATTGGGTTATATCAATAATTACTTCTTATCGCCAATTATTTCTTGTCGCCGAAGAAACGCTGGTAAAGCCCATAGAAGCCTTGTCCGTGGCGAGCCTCGTCTTTTGCCATCTCATGAACAGTGTCGTGAATAGCATCGAGATTAGCAGCCTTAGCATTCTTTGCAATACGCATCTTATCTTCGTTGGCACCTGCCTCAGCATGCATACGCTTTTCAAGGTTGGTCTTGGTATCCCATACCATGTCGCCAAGGAGTTCAGCAAATTTTGCGGCATGCTCAGCCTCCTCTAATGCATAACGCTTGAATGCGTCAGCAATTTCAGGATAACCTTCACGATCAGCCTGACGAGACATAGCAAGATACATACCTACTTCAGTGCATTCGCCCATGAAGTGATTGTTGAGGTCTTTCTTCATCTCATCGTCAACATCCTTAGCTACGCCAACAACATGTTCAGTCACGAACTTCAGGAGTTCAGACTGGTCAAGTTCTTTGAATTTTGAAGCAGGAGCGCCACACTGTGGGCATTTTTCGGGAGCGTTTTCACCTTCTGCAACATAACCGCAGATTGTGCAGATCCATTCTTTAGCCATATTTTTCTGTCTTTTTAATTATTTTTCAATTACTAATGATACTAATATTCTGACCAAAATATTGTGTCAGCAAAAGTAGAACAAAAGGTATGGCAATAAGGTTCAATTATCCAAGAAAAAAATTAACAGAACAAAGAGGAAGATTATAGTTTGACAAGACTTTTCAAAAGCGTTTTGAAAGCTCATAGAAAGCCACGGCAGAAGCCGCTGCCACATTAAGAGAGTCAACACTATGGTGCATTGGGATTTTAACAACATAATCAGCCTTATTGATGGTTTCCACCGGAAGACCTTCCCCTTCTGTTCCCATAACAACAGCCAGCTTAGGCTCCTTTTTCAATACCGGATCATCTATGTCGACTGAATTTTTTCGTAGTGCCATAGCCACTGTCTTGAAACCATAAGCCTTCAGTTCATCCAGATTCCCTGAGAAACGAGTCCAAGGAATTAGAAAAACCGAACCCATCGACACGCGCACAGCCCTACGGTTGAGAGGGTCACATGCTGTAGGCGTGAGCAAAACGGCATCCATTCCAAGGGCAGCCGCTGAGCGAAAGATCGCACCTATATTAGTAGTGTCCGAAACATCATCGATGACCACTATCCTATTCGAAAACTTGCAAAGCTGCTCAATAGAAGATAATTGTGGACGTCGCATTGCACAAAGAACACCACGTGTCAGCACATACCCGGTAATAGAAGCCAAAACTTCGCGGGATCCGGTATATACCGGAACATTCGGCATGCGGGCAATGATATCGGCAGCATCTCCTGTAATATGACGATGCTCACAAAGAAGAGAAACCGGACTCATCCCTGCATCGAGAGCTACACGGATAACCTTAGGACTCTCGGCAATAAACAAACCTTCCTCCGGATGAAGAGAATTGCGGAGCTGAGCTTCTGTCAGCCCCGCAAATATCTTTATCCGGGAATCTTCATACGATGTGATTTCAATTGGAAACATCACACAAGTTTTTTATAGCGAATACGATGGGGTGTTTCCGCATCTATGCCATCACGTTTCTTCCGAAATTCCTCATAGTCGGAGTATCCACCTTCATAGAACGTAATCTTCGAATCACCTTCAAAAGCGAGTATGTGGGTGGCAATGCGGTCGAGGAACCAACGGTCGTGGCTGATCACAACAGCGCATCCGGCAAAATTCTCAAGTCCTTCCTCAAGGGCGCGGAGAGTGTTGACATCAATATCATTTGTAGGCTCGTCGAGCAGCAGCACATTTCCTTCTTCCTTAAGAGCCATGGCAAGGTGAAGACGATTTCTCTCACCACCGGAAAGAATTCCGATTTTCTTTTCCTGATCAGCTCCAGTGAAATTAAATTTGGAAAGATATGCACGCGCGTTCATGTCGCGGCCACCCATTCGGAATGATTCCACACCTTGAGATATCACCTCATACACGCTCTTTTCAGGATCAAGGTCTTTATGGGATTGGTCTACATAAGCAATCTTTACGGTTTCACCAACCTCGAAATCACCTCCATCTTGCTTTTCCAAACCCATAATCAGCCTGAATAGAGTAGTCTTACCGGCACCGTTAGGACCAATGACACCTACTATGCCGTTTGGTGGAAGCATGAAATTCAAGTCCTCGAAAAGATTCTTCTCGCCAAAAGCCTTTGCCACATGGTTGGCAAGAATCACCTTGTTGCCGAGACGCGGGCCATTTGGAATAAAAATCTCCAATTTCTCTTCCCTCTGTTTCTGGTCTTCATTCAGCAACCTGTCATAGCTTGCAAGACGAGCCTTTCCCTTAGCCTGCCTTGCTTTAGGAGCCATGCGTACCCATTCAAGCTCACGTTCCAAAGTCTTACGACGCTTGCTCGCCTGCTTTTCTTCCTGAGCCATTCGCTTGGTCTTCTGGTCGAGCCAGGAAGAATAGTTCCCTTTCCATGGGATACCTTCCCCGCGGTCAAGTTCAAGAATCCAACCGGCAACATGGTCAAGGAAGTATCGGTCGTGGGTAACAGCAATCACAGTGCCGGGATATTGCTGCAAATGCTGTTCAAGCCAATCTATAGATTCAGCATCGAGGTGGTTGGTTGGCTCATCGAGCAACAGAACGTCCGGTTGCTGAAGGAGCAGACGGCAGAGAGCAACACGACGTCGCTCACCACCTGATAGTTGGTTGACAGGCTGATCATCGGGCGGACAACGCAGCGCATCCATAGCCCGCTCAAGCTTATTATCAATATTCCAGGCATCAGTGGCATCAAGTTTGTCTTGTAGCTGAGCCTGACGCTCCATCAACTTATCCATCTTCTCGGGATCTTCCAATACCTCAGGATCACAAAAAGCATTATTTACCTCCTCATACTCAGCAAGAAGATCCATTATTGGTTTTACACCTTCCTCTACAACCTGACGAACTGTCTTGTCCGGATCAAGTTTAGGATCCTGCTCAAGATAACCAACGGAATAGCCGGGAGAGAAAACAACCTCACCCTGAAAATTCTTATCTATTCCGGCGATTATCTTCATCAAGGTTGACTTACCACTACCGTTAAGACCTATAATTCCGATTTTTGCTCCATAAAAGAAAGATAGGTAGATATTCTTTAAAATCTGTCTCTGGGGGGGTATAACTTTAGAAACTCCCACCATTGAGAAAATTATTTTTTTATCGTCTGCCATTGATATAATTTTGAATTTTTGAATTTTGAATTACAACCCAATAACCACAATATTTTGCTTGCTAAAATTGAATTAAAACTTGGATGCGGCTTTTGTGCGATAGTCACATCTGACTTTGCCTTTGGCGATATTGTTGAGTTTGGATCGAATAAGTTGCTTGCGTATAGGAGCTATATGATCCGTATATACCTGTCCTTCCAGATGGTCGTATTCATGCTGGATGATACGGCTCAGAAAACCTGTGAATTCCTTTTCATGCTCAACGAAATTTTCATCAAGCCAGTTGAGACGCACATGCTCAACACGCTTCACATTCTCAGAAAGGCCCGGAACTGAAAGACAACCTTCTGAACGCGAAACAGGCTCCATGTCTTCAATTACGTCAAGTTCCGGATTGATCAGTACCATTTTGGAATCCTTACATTCAGGAAAATCTTCAGCGAGAACACTTCCATCGAGAACAATCAAGCGTATTGACCTGCCAATCTGTGGAGCAGCAAGCCCAACACCTTCTGAATTATACATAGTTTCCCACATATCATCGATCAGTTTTTTCAGTTCGGGATAGTCGGGAGTGATTTCTTCAGTTTCAGCCCGGAGCACCGGATGCCCATAAAGATAAATTGGTAGTAACATATCTAATTGAGAATTTAATATTTTAGATTTGGGTGTCAGGAATTGCGATAGAGTTTCGGAGATACTCCAACATTCTTCTTAAAATATTTTCCAAAAAAAGATTGGGTAGGAAAATTCAGATTATCACTAATCTGCTGCACTGTAAGATTGGTCGATTTTAAAAGAATCTTAGCTTCAAGAATAAGAAACCTCTCAATCCAAGAAGCAGCAGAATAGCCGGTTTGCGCTTTGACAGTGCGAGATAGATGCTTAGGAGTGACACCCAGTTCCTCGGCATAGTATTCCAGGAAACGCTCTGTCTTAAACTTATCTTTCACTAATTTAATGAAACGGTCGCTAAGTCTGGCAGCTGAATCGGGAGCTGATTCAAGAAGTTCATAGCATCGATAGGCATATCTGTAATAGAAAGCTATGATGGAATGTTGAAGAGCCTTTAGCAATTGAGGATTAGAAGTGTCGGTGGCAACGATATGCAAAGATTCATAAAGATTCTCAAATTTAGAGACAATATCATCCGGAATCATAGCCACAGGACGACGAGACATCGCACTAAGATTTTGCATGTCGTTGATATGCAAAAATATATCTTCAACAAAGAATTTAGACATCACAATGAATGAAGCCGAGAAATCGCTGCTGACATCAATAATCTGCATTGTCTCACCGTTGCGAATATTTACAATAGCAGGACCTTCAAAATCATAAGTGATAAGGTTATGATAAAACTTACAATGACCGGAACGTACAAAAATAGATATGCTTGCAGACAGTTTCACCGGATCAGAAAACATTGGCAGCATCGTTGCAGTGAAATTGTCGAAAATCCAGAAGTCCCTTCCAAGAATCTCATCAACATTCATTGGGAGGTTGATATAACTGTAGTCGAGCTTACTATTTTCTTCATTCATAGCCTTGTCATTTTTTGAATTTATCAGCCACAATAAGACCACCCAAAACAAGAGCACACCCGACATAACCAAAGGGATAAACAGTTTCACCAAGAAGAATTGATCCGGCAAACATAGTGACGAGCGGCTGTATATATAGATAATTATTAGTGGCAAGAGGTCCAATAATCTTCATCGATTCATTCCAGAGAAGATATGCCATAGATGAACACATCACGGCAAGGAACAGGAGATTTAGCAGATATTTTGGGTGAGAGAGATCCAACAAAACTTCGATATGCAATGGCTGATGCTGCAACAGCAACAAAGGTAGAGATGTAATCAGACCGTAGAAGAATAGTTTTCGGGTAAGGAAAAGTGTGCTGTAGATAGGAATAAGTTTCTTAATGGCAATTGAGTAAACAGCCCATGATAGAGCACAAGATAGAGCAAGGAGATCGCCAATGGGATGTATTTCAAACCCAAGTCCTTTACTGATCGACTCACCGAAAATCACGAGAACAACACCAAAAAAGGCAATGGCAGATCCCCAAATCTCACCTTGCTTCATTTTAGTTTTATAGATAATTGCAAGCAAGATTGCAATAAAAATCGGTGCTATTGATGAAAGGAGGGAAACGTTGCCGGTAGAAGTGTACATTATGGCATAGTTTTCCATAAGAAAATAAAGGGTGCCCGAACATATACCACATAAAGCAAGTTGCAGTTCGTCGGCAAATGAATGAGATTTTATTTCCTTGAAAGTACACAACAGCATAATTATATATGCCAAAGTGAACCTATACACATAGACCTCGACCGGTGTAAGTGAAGCCTCATCCATAAGAACTTTTGAGGCAATGAAGCTGCAACCCCAGCACATGACAGTGATCAGAGCACCGATGTGACCTGTCAGTTTGCTGCTTTTCCAACTTTTTTTCTGCTCAAGATTCATATGTTATGTATCGTTTTGAGTGGATTAATAACGTCTCACTCGTTTCACGATACAAATTTAGTGAAAATTTGGCGATCTTAAAAATAAATAAGCAATAAAAACCGCCGTACTATTGAAGTGACGATTTTTATTTACTTATGTCCTTCATTAATCATCTGAAGGTTTGCTTTTTCCTACTGGAGGTTCAGTAAGAGTTATTCTGAAAATTGCCGTCCTATTCAGACTTCTTTCAATAGCAGCATCAAAATGATCCATGAATTGTGGGAGGAAGCGAAGGCATATCAAGCGTAAAGCCTCAATTTTCTCAGCTTTATCTTCCACTCTCTCAGCTGTGCCCAAAGCAACAGCCGAATGATAATATTCTGTAAAATTTTGTTGATCTTCCTCAAATCTCGGGCTACAGCGGCTCACAGCTGACAAACTCACAATTGGCGAATGCTTGATGCAATCTATTTTCTCTCCTTCCTCTGCACAATGAAAATAAAATGTAGATTCATCTTTTCTCACCAAGGAAAGAGGTAATCCATAGGGAGTACCATCCTCTCGAGACATGCTTACAGTCACATAGGGAGCCTTGTCAAAGACCTCCAAAGCCCATTCAGCAGACTTTTCACGTGACTTTTTTCTCATTTTTTTCATATCAATATGTTTTTACAAAAGGGATAAAATCGGCATATCCTTCTTTTTCCATATCCTCGAGAGGTATAAACCGCAAAGAGGCAGAGTTAATGCAATAGCGCAAGCCTCCTTTATCAGCAGGGCCATCGTTGAATACATGTCCAAGATGGGCTCCAGATTTTGAAGATCTCACTTCTGTACGGATGCGGCCGTAGCTTGTATCGAGATGCTCTGAAATAAGCAGGTCGTCGATAGGACGGGAAAATGCCGGCCAACCACATCCGGAGTCATATTTCTCGCTTGAGACAAAAAGAGGTTCCCCGTCTGTGATATCAACGTAAATACCCGGACGGAACTCATGGTCGTACTCATTGATGAAAGGACGTTCTGTGGCACCATTCTGTGTAACCTCCCATTGCAGAGGGGAGAGTCGCTTACGAAGTTCCTCGCGCGATTCCATACTGCTCTGTTCATTGAATGAACGGAGAGTTTTGGCTTCTTTAAAAAGTGCCGGATCAACATGGCAATAACCATCAGGATTTTTATACAGGTATTCCTGATGATACTCTTCAGCCGGATAGAAATTTTCAAGAGGTCCGAATTCTATAGCTAAGGGTTGAGTGTGTCGGCGTGCCAAGGTGGCAAGTTCAGCCTCTATCACCGTGGCATCTTCCGGGTCAGAATAATATATACCGGTTCGATATTGTGTGCCTACATCACCGCCCTGTTTATTAAGGGAAAGCGGATCTATACTCTTGAAATAAAGCCTTATCAGAGAAGACAGGCTGTTGATGTCTGGGTCATAGACAACCCTCACAGTTTCTGCGGCCTCAGTCTTGCCGGTACAAACCTCCTTATATGTAGGGTTTGGCACAATGGAGTTGGCATAACCGGCTTCTGCCTTGGAAACGCCGGGCACTAAGGAAAAAAGATGAGCGGTGCCCCAGAAGCACCCTCCAGCAAAATAAATTATCTTGTTCATGTAAGTATAACGATATTTTGGGATGTCAGGTTTTCGAAAAACGTATCGCCCTTGGAAATCTCAACGAAAATAATTATTTTTGCAGCAGATTTTTAATATGACCTATAAAAAATGAGATTCTCCGGAGGAAATCACCCAAAGCCTCGCTGGGCCTCTCAAATCTTATGAGACGGAGTCTAAACCTAAGAAAAGAATATGGGATTTTATACGAGCGAAATAATGACCGGAGCCCCGAAGGAATTCAAGACGGACACCCAGAAACTGATTTATGAGAAATTGGAGGAAAGCGGTATCGCCTACACCAGAATTGAAAGCGATCCCGGTATAACCATGGATGACTGCCTGAATATAGACAAGGCTTTCGGGATTGACACGGTCAAGACAATTCTTCTGACAAACCGTCAGAAAAATAAATTTTGGCTTTACATAATGCATGCTCGCAAACCATTTGTCACCAAGGATTTTGGCGCCTCACTCCAGATTCCGCGTGTTTCTTTTGCCGAAGAGGAACTGATGCTTAAACTGCTCGGTACCCCACATGGAGCAGCTACGGCCTTCGGTCTTCTGAGAGATGAAGCAAAAGACATCGTTTTCGTCATGGACAATGATGTGGCAGCAAGAGATAAGATTGTCATCACTGACGGAGACCCATGCGGTTTTATAGCCATTGCAAACCAAGACCTCTTTAATTTGCTGAAAAGGGAACCGATATTAATATAAATTTGGAAATATGAAATAATTTTTGTAATTTTGCGCGCAAATTATCATTTGATACCGCAAACAGTATCAGTTCTCCATTTTAATATCAGGTAAAGAAATGAAGGTAAAGAAATTTGGCGGCACATCTGTAGGTAGTGCTGAAAGGATAAAGAATGTAGGCACTTTGATATCAGGAGATGGCCAAAATGTTGTGGTGCTATCTGCTATGAGCGGCACCACTAACTCTCTGATAGAAATTTCAACAGCACTCAAGAGCGGAGACAAGGATCTCGCTTATGAGCGAATTGATACCCTGCACAAAAAATACAAAGGTGTCATCGATGAGCTCTATTCCACTGCCGAATATAAGGAACAGGCAACTGACACCATCGACGGCATTTTCAATGAGCTGAAATCACTCTCAGAAAAAGATTTCGACATTACTGTCGAAAAAGAGATTGTAGCTAAAGGGGAGATGATGTCGACCAACCTCATGAACTACCATCTTCATGAGACAGGAATCAATTCCCAATTGCTGCCTGCACTTGATTTCATGAAGATAGACAAACATGGAGAACCGAATATGGAGTTTATCCGGGAAAATGTCAAGAAATCATTGGCAGAACATCCTGAGGCTGACCTTTACATAACTCAAGGATTTATATGCCGAAACGAAGATGGAGGAATCGACAACCTTGAAAGAGGAGGCAGTGACTACACCGCTTCGCTCATTGGAGCTGCCCTAAAGGCAGATGAAATTGAAATATGGACTGACATCGACGGAATGCACAACAACGACCCACGTTTTGTTGAAGACACCAGCCCTGTCCATAACCTTCATTTCGAGGAAGCTGCCGAGCTTGCATATTTCGGAGCAAAGATACTCCACCCAACCTGTATTCTCCCGGCCCGTGAGAGCAATGTACCCGTGCGACTTCTCAATACCATGGATCCTTCAGCAGAAGGAACGCTGATTGAAAACCATCTTGAAAGAAACTCCATTAAGGCGGTTGCCGCTAAAGACAACATCACAGCCATCAAGATAAAGTCGGGCAGGATGCTACTTGCTTACGGATTTCTCAAAAAAGTGTTTGAAATCTTCGAGAAATACGAAACTTCAATCGATATGATAACAACCTCGGAGGTTGGAGTGTCGCTTACGATCGACAACGAGAAGAACCTTCCTCAGATAGAGAAGGAACTAAGTAAACTCGGGACAGTCACAGTTGACCGCGACATGGTCATTATATGTGTAGTCGGTGATCTCGAATGGACTAACAAAGGATTTGAGGCCGCAGCTCTCGAAGCCCTACGCAATGTGCCTGTCAGAATGATTTCCTATGGCGGAAGCAACTATAATATCTCGTTTCTCATCCGCAAGGAAGACAAAACAAGAGCACTAAGACTCCTATCCTATCATCTTTTTTAAAGATAATAGTATATGCAACGTAAATAAGTTGTTCAGGTAACTTCAAAACGAAAAACGACTAAAAAAATGAACATTGACATATTCAAAGGAGTTAAGACACCTTTTTATTATTACGACAAGGAACTGCTTGAGCGCACTCTTGATGCAATAGAAGCTTGCATAGCCGGAACCCCTGTCAAGATGCATTATGCTGTGAAAGCGAACTCCACTCCTGAATTAATGAGAATAATCTCAGCTCGAGGTTTCGGAGTGGACTGCGTAAGTGGAAACGAAATCAAAGCTGCAATAGAATGTGGATTTAGTCCTGATAAAATCTACTACGCCGGAGTAGGCAAAACAGACGAGGAGATACTCACCGGAATAGATGCAGGAATTGGTTGTTTCAATATAGAATCTATTGAGGAAATAGAGATACTTTCAGACCTTGCAGCCAAGAAAGGCAAAAAGGTTACAGTGGCATTGCGTGTAAATCCGAATATTGACGCACACACTCATGAATATATCACCACCGGTCTGAAGGAAAACAAATTCGGCATCGACATGTCGCTTTTGGAGGAAGCAATCAAGAAAGTTAAGGAATCGGAAAACCTTGATCTCGGCGGTCTGCATTTCCACATAGGCTCACAAATCACCGTCAGTGAGCCATTCAAGATTCTTTGTGAACGCATCAACGATCTTAAGGCAAAATTCAGACTTCAAGGCACTGAGTTCCGATTTTTCAACGTTGGCGGAGGGCTTGGAATTGACTATGACAATCCTGATGAGAATCCGATTCCTGATTTCGCGGATTATTTCAATACTATTCTCTCCAATCTTCATCTTGACCCGGATCAGGAAGTGCATTGTGAATTAGGCCGTGCCATCGTTGCCCAATGCGGATCACTCATCACAAAAGTAGTTCTTGTAAAGAAAGGGCTTGAAAAGAGTTTTGTAATCACAGACGCAGGCATGTCAGATCTAATACGACCTGCTCTCTATGGCGCTCACCATAAAATCGAGAACATAAGCGAGACCGGAAAACCTGCCGACCATCTATATGATGTTGTAGGACCGATTTGTGAATCAAGCGATGTTTTTGGAAAAGATGAGTTGCTTCCTGAGACTAAGCGAGGTGATCTGCTTGCCCTTCGGAGTGCCGGTGCTTATGGAGCCGCCATGTCGAGCCAATATAACATGCGCGACTTGCCAGGACATCTTGTCTGCTGAAATATTCTCCCGACTCATTATTTGAGTTCGGGATTTTTTTTGCCAAGATTAACCAACAGTCTTGCATAATTGAGCAAAAAACATTAATTTTGAAAAAAATTTCATATTCCATCCAAGAACGATGAAAAAAGTATTGCTACTCGGCTCGGGAGCCCTAAAGATAGGACAGGCGGGCGAATTTGACTATTCAGGTTCTCAGGCATTGAAGGCACTGAGAGAAGAAGGAATTGAATCTGTTCTTATCAATCCGAACATTGCCACAATCCAGACCTCGGAAGGTGTTGCAGACAAAGTTTATTTCCTTCCAATCACACCGGAATTTGTAGAAGAAGTTATCAAAAAAGAGCGTCCAGACGGCATATTGCTTGCCTTTGGCGGCCAGACAGCGCTAAACTGTGGCACACAGCTATACCTTGACGGTACACTTGAAAAATATGGAGTCAAAGTGCTTGGCACATCAGTTGAAGCTATCATGATCACTGAAGACCGTGACCTCTTTGTGAAGAAACTTGACGAAATCGATATCAAGACTCCGGTGTCGCAAGCTGTTGAGAATCTTGAAGACGCAATAGCTGTAGCACATAGAATCGGCTATCCTGTAATGGTTCGTTCAGGCTACGCGCTTGGAGGTCTTGGATCCGGCATCTGCAACAACGATGAGGAATTCATCAAGCATTGCGAAAGCGCACTTGCCTATTCTCGACAGATTCTTGTTGAGGAATCTCTGAAGGGATGGAAAGAAATAGAATTTGAGGTTATACGCGACTCCAGCGACCTATGCTTCACAGTTGTTCCGATGGAAAACTTCGATCCGCTTGGCATCCATACCGGTGAAAGTATTGTTGTTGCACCCATCGTGTCGTTGAAACCTGAGCAGATCAAGATGCTCGAAGACATTGCTACAAAGGTTGTCCGCCATATCGGTATCGTAGGAGAATGTAACATCCAGTATGCATTTAATGCGGAAACAAACGACTACAGAATCATCGAGATAAACGCACGCCTGAGCCGTTCTTCTGCGCTTGCATCAAAAGCATCCGGCTATCCTTTGGCATTTGTTGCAGCCAAGCTCGCACTCGGTTACACCCTCAACCAGATAGGTGAACCAGGAACACCAAATTCAGCTGCGAAAGCTCCGGAAGTGGACTATATGATTGTCAAGATACCCCGCTGGGACCTCTCGAAATTTGTTGGTGTTGACCGGGAGATCGGTAGTTCAATGAAGTCTGTGGGTGAAATTATGTCGATCGGCAAGTCTTTTGAAGAAATAATTCAAAAGGGACTTCGCATGATTGGCCAGGGCATGCATGGTTTTGTCGGTAACAACGATTTCCATGTTGACGATCTCGAGCACGCCCTCACCCACCCGACAGATTCCCGTATCTTCGCAATCGCCCAGGCGCTTGAAGAGGGTTATTCACCTGAAAAAGTTGCAGATCTCACAAAAATTGATATCTGGTTTATCGATCGCCTTGCTAACATAGTACGCTTTGCCGACAAACTCAAAAAACGTGGCGGCACGATAGCGGATCTTGATCGAGAGACTCTTCTTGAAGCAAAGAAACTCGGTTTCTCTGACTTCCAGATTGCCCGACTCGTTGAGAATCCGTCAGGCAACATGGAAACAGAGATGCTGAAGGTAAGAAATCTTCGCAAGGAACTAAACGTAACTCCTTTCGTACGCCGCATCAACACAGTGGCATCAGAATATCCGGAGCTTACTAATTATCTCTACGTGACCTACGATGCTAAAGAAAACGCCATACCGTATGAGTTCAATGCCCGCAACAATATCATAGTTCTTGGCTCGGGTGCCTACCGTATCGGCAGTTCAGTAGAGTTTGACTGGTGCTCGGTAAATGCAGCTTCAACATGCCGCAAGCTTGGCTATAAGGCGGTAATGATCAACTATAACCCGGAGACAGTATCGACTGACTACGACATGTGTGACCGTCTATATTTTGACGAGCTGAGTTTTGAGCGTGTCATGGACATTATTGACCTTGAGACTCCATACGGAGTTATCGTTAGTGTCGGAGGTCAGATTCCTAATAACTTGGCAATGAAACTATATCGGAGCCATGTTCCGGTATTGGGCACTTCCCCAATCTCTATAGACCGCGCAGAGAACCGCCACAAATTCTCAGCGATGCTAGATCAGCTTGGTATCGACCAGCCAAGATGGAAAGAACTCACTACCGAGGAAGACATACATAAATTTGTAGAGGAAGTTGGATTCCCGGTGCTGATCCGTCCGAGCTATGTGTTGTCGGGAGCGGCAATGAACGTGTGCTATGATTACGAGCAGATGCATGAATTCCTCGGGCAGGCCGCCAAGGTTTCTAAAGAATATCCGGTTGTTATATCCGAATTCCTTGAAAACACTAAGGAAATTGAATTCGATGCAGTTGCACGAAACGGAAAAATCGTGGAATATGCAATATCCGAGCATGTGGAATATGCAGGTGTTCACTCAGGCGACGCCACCCTTGTCTTCCCGGCACAACGCATCTACATGGCAACCGCTCGCCGCATAAAAAGGATAAGTGCAAGAATAGCTGAGGCTCTGAACATCTCCGGACCATTCAATATCCAGTATCTTGCTAAAGACAATTATGTGAAGGTGATCGAATGCAACCTACGCGCATCACGTTCGTTCCCATTTGTCAGCAAAGTCCTTAAGAAAAACTTCATCGACACAGCAACAAGAATCATGCTTGGTGAAAAACCGGCAGTAGTTGATACCTCGACATTCGACATCAACTACATAGGAGTGAAAGCTTCTCAATTCTCGTTTGCCCGTCTGCACAAGGCCGACCCAGTATTGGGCGTAGACATGTCTTCTACAGGTGAGGTTGGATGTCTCGGACGCGATTTTGATGAGGCTCTTCTTAATGCAATGATCTCTGTAGGTCATCATGTACCAAATAAGGGAGTGCTCGTAAGTTCAGGCGATCCCCGCGCGAAAGTCAATATGCTTGAGGCATGCAAGCTTCTTCAGAGCATGAACATACCCCTCTACGCCACAGCAGGTACGGCCTCTTTCCTTGCTCAGAATGGAGTTGAGGCTACCCAAGTGTGCTGGCCGGATGAAGAGGGACTATCCGTTCTCGACATTATAGCAAGCCATAAAGTGGACTTGGTTATAAACATTCCCAAAAATCACACAAAGAGGGAATTGACCAACGGCTACAAAATACGTCGCGCTGCAATAGACCACAATATTCCGCTTCTGACAAATGCCAGGTTGGCACTTGCATTCGTGAAAGCATTTGCTGCACGTCCGGTGGAAAGTATCGGTATCACAGCATGGCAGGAGTATTGAAAACCCTGAATTTTTTCTAAAAGCATAAAAGCAGTGGTTTAAAAAGCCTATTACATTATAATCAGGAGAGGACAATAGCAAAAAAAGCTTTTGTCCTTTCCTTTTTTTATCCTATATTTTGCAGAATGAAAAAATTTTACTAATTTTGCACAGAAACGCAATAAGGCTATAATAGAAGTTGTTTTGACTTATTTACGAAATTTTTTAATCCGGGAAATAAAGTTAAAGACCACTTCACAATCCGAATCAAAAATAATAACCTCAAGTCGCGTTTTAAAGAAATCCCCCTATTTCAATCTTATATTCCACTGAAATATTATAATCCTTGATTATTTTTAGGTCTTCGACCATGTCTACACACCTAAGTATCAAACAGTGATTGAAAAGAATAAATAATGTCCTCCATGAGAGAACAATCCAATAAGACAAATATGTTTACACTTGAAGAACTGGAGTCGTTCGACGACGCTCGTCTGCAAAAAGTAGCGGAAGATTTCGGAATGAAGAATGTAGCCGGAACTGACCGTCAGGATCTCGTATATAGTATAATCGACAATCAAGCAATCAACAAAGCCAAGGAGGTTGTGAATTCAAATAAAGGTCGCAAGGCACCTTCCAAAGCAGAAAATGGAGCTGAGGCAGCCCCACAGAAAAAACGAGGTCGTAAGCCAAAAGCTAAGACTGAGACTAATGTCAACCCAAATTCAGAAGAAACTGTCATTTCTGCAGAGCAGACCGTCAATGTAGAAAACAAAATTGAGAGTGCTAATATTTCCGGAGCCGACAAGGAAGTTGTGGTTGCACCGGCACCAAAGAAACGTGGAAGGAAGTCTAAGGCCGAACTTGAAGCACTGAAAGCGCAGCAAGAAGCATCGGCACAAACAGCTGTAGAGCCGGGAAAGACCGAAATTATCAGCAATGAAATGACCGAACAGGCGGCTGACGAAACCCCGCAGCCTAAAAAAAGAGGCCGTAAACCGGGACAGAAGAAAAACAAGTCTCAAAACCCGTCTCTACCCCTTCTGACAGAATCTTCAGAAGGCACCATTGAGACCCCTAAATCTGAAAAAGAGGAAACTCAAGCCACTTCAAAGCCCGAAGAAAAGAAGCCGGAGGCTCAAGAGGATAATTCACATCGTATTCAACCGAAAAAGCGTGATTTCCAACCTCATAAGAATGATGGTTTTGATTCATTCTTTGGAAACTCCAAAGGACGCACATTCAAACCTCGCAACAATCAGGAACCGCAAGAAAACAATGTGGCTGTAAATGAGCAGCCGGTCGCAACCGAGCCGCAACATGAGCCGGCATCAAACGAATATGAATCGGCAGCCCCTGCTCCGGCACCTATCATAATAGCTGAACCGGGAGCAAACTCTCAGTTTACAAAAGCCAATCTTCTTCCTAACAACTATGGCAACCAGCAGGGAAATAAGCACATGAGCAAACGCCAGCGAGCTATGGAGAGGAAGCAGATGCAGCAACAACGCAGGCAAATGATGCAGACAGAGACTATCTTCGACTTTGACGGCATCCTCAATACTTATGGAGTTCTTGAAATAATGCCTGAAGGATTTGGATTCCTACGTTCGAGCGACTATAATTATCTTGCATCGCCCGACGACGTGTACGTGTCTCAAATTCAAATAAAGGAATACGGTCTGAAGTCGGGCGACGTAGTCGAATGCGCCATCCGTCCCCCAAGAGAAGGAGAAAAATATTATCCCCTATGCAAAGTAATCACAATCAATGGACTTGCACCCGAAGTTGTGCGCGACCGCATACCTTTTGAACATCTGGTGCCACTTTTCCCTGATGAGAAATTCAATCTCACAGCAGGAAAGACATGCAATATATCGACACGGGTTGTTGATATGTTTGCACCAATAGGTAAAGGTCAGCGTGCGCTTATCGTTGCCCCGCCAAAAACCGGTAAGACAATTCTTCTTAAGGATATTGCAAACGCCATCGCAGAGAACCATCCTGAAACATACATAATTATGCTTCTGATTGATGAGCGTCCGGAAGAGGTTACCGACATGGCCCGTAGTGTGAACGCAGAAGTCATAGCGTCCACATTCGACGAACCGGCAGAACGCCATGTTAAAATTGCCGGCATCGTTCTTGAAAAAGCTAAAAGACTTGTCGAGAGCGGGCATGACGTAGTCATAATGCTTGACTCCATAACCAGGCTTGCACGTGCATACAACACAGTGAGCCCTGCAAGCGGCAAGATTCTGTCGGGCGGTGTAGACGCCAATGCTCTGCAAAAGCCCAAGCGATTCTTTGGTGCAGCCCGAAACATAGAACATGGTGGCTCTCTCACTATCATTGCCACTGCACTGACAGAGACATCGAGCAAGATGGATGAGGTTATTTTTGAGGAATTCAAGGGTACCGGCAATATGGAACTTCAGCTTGACCGTAAGCTTAGCAACAAGAGAATATTCCCGGCCGTGGATATCATAGCCTCCTCAACGCGCCGCGATGATCTTCTCCTAAGCGAAGAAGTGCTCAACAGAATGTGGGTTTTGCGAAATTACCTTGGCGACATGACATCGCTTGAGGCAATGGAATTCATGAAAAAGCGAATGGAGATGACCCGCACCAATGAGGAGCTTCTTGTAACTATGGACAAGTAAATAATGGAGAATTGTGAATTAGCAATCGATTCATTATCTATATTTCATCATTCATATCATTTATCATTGACTTGAAGATTCAAAAAACTAATGCCGCAAGGCTTCTTGATAAGTTAGGCATCAGCTATGAGCTGGTGCCCTATGCTTTTGACCCTGATGATCTCGCTGCCGAACACGTTGCTGAGGAACTTGGAGAACCGATTGAACAGGTATTCAAGACCCTTGTGCTTCGTGGCGACAAGACAGGGCTATTCGTGTGTGTCGTGGCAGGTAACCGGGAAGTCGACCTCAAGTTGGCTGCAAAGGCTTCGGGAAACAAGAAAGCAGAGATGCTACCACTTAAGGAGCTTTTGCCGAACACCGGATACATACGTGGTGGATGCACCTCTATTGGAATGAAAAAACATTATCCCACCTATTTCAGTGAAGAAATGGCTAAGTTCGACTCTGTCTATGTAAGTGCCGGGCAACGAGGGCTCCAACTGAGGCTCTCCCCTCTCGACCTTGCAAAGGCGGCGCAAGCAACATTCGCAACAATCACAGACAATCCTGAAGCATGAATACATTCGGAAGAAACATACGTCTCACCACATTCGGTGAAAGCCACGGAAAAGCAATGGGGGGCATTATCGATGGAATGCCCGGAGGCATCAAATTGGATATAGATGCGATTCTTAGGGAGACAGCTCGCCGCAGGCCAGGTCAAAATCATCTCGTAACAGCAAGGAATGAGAAGGATATCCCTGAATTTCTTTCCGGGCTGACCGATGATATGGTGACACTTGGCACACCTATAGGGTTCATTGTAAGAAATACCGACCAAAGAAGCGGAGACTATTCTGAAATGTCGAAACTGTATCGTCCGAACCATGCAGACTATACCTACGACATGCGCTATGGCCTGCATGAGGCTCGTGGCGGAGGCAGAGCGTCAGCACGAGAGACGCTCAATTGGGTTATAGGAGGTGCAATAGCGCGACAGATCCCATGCATGAAGGATATCAGAATCAAGGCAACCGTGGTTTCAATTGGTGGAGTCACCGGAACTCCCGATGAGCTTTCAAAAGTTGTGGAAGATGCCATGAAGAGGGGCGATTCAGTTGGAGGTGTCGTTGAGTGCGTGATTGAAGGAGTTCCAGCCGGAATAGGTAATCCTGTTTTCGGAAAACTTCATGCCGAATTAGCACAGGCTATGATGAGCATAAATGCAGCAAAAGGGTTTGAATATGGCGACGGATTTGCAGCTGCCACTATGTATGGCACAGAGCATGCTGATAAATTCACCTCTCAAGACGGAAATATCACCACACTGACCAACCATAGCGGTGGTATTCAGGGTGGTATCAGCAATGGAATGCCGATCACTTTCAGAGTGGCATTCAAGCCAACACCCACTCTTCTTCAAGATATAGAGACAGTTGACAAGAATGGAGAAAGGAAAATTCTGAAGGGAAAAGGAAGGCATGACCCATGTGTCGCATTACGTGCAGTACCTGTTGTGGAAGCAATGGCAGCCCTCGTAATAGCTGATCATCTACTCTGAAAACGGAAAACAGAAACGGGAAATGCAATGAACCCATACTACAAGGATTTCAGTGAATACATGCATGAGGTATTTCCAGGCATTAAGGTTCAGAAACTCTCTATAGATGCCGGCTTCACTTGCCCAAACCGCGACGGAAGTATAGGACTTGGTGGTTGTATCTACTGCAACAATGCCTCTTTCACTCCGTCCTATTGCTCCCCAAACGATACTGTTGTGCAGCAAATAGAGAAAGGGAAGGCATTTTTCCACCGTAAATATCCGGAAATGAAGTATCTTGCCTATTTCCAAAGTTACACCAACACTTTCGGACGCAGCACAGATGCACTCTTGAGCATGTATAAGAAAGCATCAGAAAGTGAATACGTTGTCGGAGTAGTAATTGGAACTCGGCCTGATTGCTTGCCTGATGATCTTATAGAAGGCCTTGCAGAATTAAACCGCAGGAAACCGGTGATTGTGGAGATAGGAGCTGAAACATCTTTTAATCAAACCTTACAACTCATAAACCGAAATCATACTTGGGAGCAAGTGGAGGACGCAGTTGCAAGGCTCTATTCCAAAGGCATTCGGACCGGACTTCATCTAATTGCAGGATTGCCCGGAGAGACAGAAGACGATGTGTTGGCAACTGTCAGGAAAGCGTGCCGCCTTCCAATTGATTCTATAAAGATGCACCAACTTCAGATAGTAAAGGGGACTCCTCTTTTACAGAAATGGGAAGCTGGAGATATACATGTAGATTCATATACTCTTGAAGACTATCTGCAGCTATGCGTGAATATTATCCGGGAAGTGCCACGGCATATTTGTATCGAACGATTTCTCGCCTCATCTCCTCCCGACATGGTGGTTGCACCAAAATGGGGACTGAAAAACTATCAATTCACCAATCTCCTGAACAATCTACTATCCCGTTCCGGGTAAACTGAAGTAATTTATAGACGTTATGGCCTATTTTTCTTCCTCTGGATAGGGGAATTAACAAATAAATTTGTAAATTTGCGCCATGAATCGAAACTACACCACTAAACATAATATACGGACGGTTCTAATCCGTCTGTTCACATTAATCTTTTTCTTTATCTCAGGCTCCGCCTCCATCCTCGCTCAGGGAGACCGAGATTGGAACCCTAATGTAATGCCTGGAGAAGAAGATCCGACTTTCGTTAAATTGAAAGACCCTTCAGCATGGACTTTAACCTATCCATTGGGCTTTCACATACCTGCAGCAGTTGACACAGCGCAATATAACTATCAGCGTCGCAGTATTCCTACTCTTGCGAGCGACGCATGGGCATCGACTGGCAACTTGGGGTCTCCGGGCATGAACCTTCTATGGTTTGAACGAGAGAAGAAAAGTGATTTCCTTTTCTTCAATGCAATAGAATTTTGGATGCCGAGCTTTGCCAAGCAGAAATTCCATAACACCTACGTTCCGACCACAATTCTGCAATACAACTATTCCGGGACCTCGGAAAACCATCAAGACCGTCTTCAGGCAGATTTCGCAGGAAATGTCAACCGTAATATAGGAATTGGAGGATTCATTGACTATCTGCACTCAAAAGGGTGCTATAATTATCAAGCGGCAAAAAACTTCAACTACGGGCTGTCTGTTTATTACTACGGCAACCGCTATGAACTGCAGACTTTCTATCATCAATATGCCCACCAGAACCTTGAAAACGGCGGAATAACCGACGACAGATATATAACTGACCCTGCCGCTGTGCAGGGGGGTGTCACCTCGGTGCAATACAAAAGTATCCCGACAAGACTAACATCTGCCAAGAATCTGCTCAATGGCTCTGAATTCTATATGAATCATGCATATAAAATTGGATACTGGAGTGAAGAACAGGTAAATGACACCTTGACACGAGACATATACATACCTGTGATGAAGATACTCTATAGCTTTGACTACAGGCATTACAGGCACACGTTTAGTGAAAAAAGCATAAACTCCGAGTTTTGGGATAATTTTTATTTTGACCGAAACAGCACCTACGACAACAGCAAGCTGAATACTATCAGCAATACAATAGGAATATACCTTATCGAAGGGTTCAGGAAATGGATGAAATTCGGTCTTTCCGCCTATGCCACCTATCAACTGAATAAATACACACTTCCAAACGCAGGATATCTTGAAACGGCAGAAGATGACGGCACTGACGACGAAGGCACATCGGCACCAAGAATAGACTCAGACGGACTTACACCTCTGCCCGGTAATGGACTTCCGGCTCCGAAGCACAATCAGAATTTTCTCTTTATTGGAGGACGTCTGGAGAAATCGCAGGGGGCAATACTTCGCTACAATGCAGATGTAAGATTTGGCCTCAGCGGTGATGCAGCAGGAGATCTTGATCTGAATGGACAGATCCTTACCGATATCCCGCTATTCGGCGACACAGTGGCAATTGAGGCACACGGAGGATTCCATAACTCTACACCCGACTGGCTTACAAAGCACTACGTTTCTAATAATTTTATATGGAATAATGATTTCGGAAAGATTAGATCTGTAAAGTTCGGTGGTTCTCTCGAAATTCCATGGACACGCACTCGCGCTACCATAGACGTGGAGAATCTTCAGAATCACATCTATTTTGGAGAAAATTACCTTCCTCAGCAACATAGCGGCAATGTTCAGATAATGTCGGTAGGACTCAACCAAAACTTCAAGGTTGGCATTCTCAACTGGAACAACAGAATAGCATGGCAGGTTTCTTCCGACCAGACCATAGTGCCACTACCCCAACTGAGCATCTACAGCAATCTCTTCATTCAAGCCAGACTCTTTAAAGTGCTCCATGTTCAGGCCGGAGTTGATTGCGATTTCTATACAAAATATAAGGGCTACACCTATCAGCCGGCAACCATGACATTCTGCACTCAGCAAGAGACCTCTTTGGGTGGTTATCCATTTTGCAACGCCTATATTAACCTTCGGCTCTACAGGGCAAGGTTCTACTTCATGATGAGCCACGTCAATCAAGGACTTTTCGGGAGCAGCTACAATGAGTTTTCATTGCCTCACTACCCCATAAATCCTCGTCGTTTCCAAATTGGTATAGCGGTGGACTTTGCAAACTAATTCAACTCATGCATTCTCAATCAAAGGTTATGGGTTAGATGTATTTTAAAGCTTGGAAAACAAAAAAATGAAAGAAAAAAGAGATCGAAATACAAGATGGGGGCAGATGGTGGTTTATGGAGTGCTTCTCGTGCTCGTAGTGTTTGCTATGCTTTGGATTAAGTTCCAACATCTGGACGGCAAAAGCCAAAGTCATGACGGTGGTATAAAGCAAGACACAATCCATGCTGCAATAGTGTATGGACCCAACAGCTACCGGGTGCTTATCTCTGAAGACGGCAACGATTCTATTTCCGGAATCAACTATCATTTACTTACAGAACTCGAGAATAAACTTGGAGTGAAGGTTGAACTGATACCCGTCATAGACCGCGAGGACGCTCTTTCGAAAGTTAAAGCAGGAGCTTACGATATTCTTGCCTCTCTCCCGGCAGACAATTATCTCAAACAAAATTTCCTGACATCTAAGGAAGTGTTTCTCGACCGGATGGTGCTGATTCAGAAAAGAAATGAAAACGGCACTCTTTCCGTTGCCAGTGCTCTTGATCTTGAAGGAGATACAGTCCACGTCGAAAAAGGGAGTGCAGCAACCCGCCGACTTGAAAACCTTAAGAAAGAGATAGGAGGAGACATCGACATAGTTGAAGAAGAGTCAATGAGCGAAGAATATATTGCGATGAAAGTAGGTAGCGGCACATGGAAATATGCAGTGGTCAACGAAAAGATTGCAGAGGATATGAAAAGGCAATATCCCATGCTTGACTATTCGACACCTATCAGTTTCACGCAGTTTCAGGTTTGGGTGCTTCCGCAAGGCAAGGATTCCCTTCTAAATTCAATCAATCGCTTCATAATTGAGAATCAGAATTGATCTCACAGCTTGCTAAGAAAAACCGCAATAAACTTTGGTGAGGTACAAAGTGTTATTCTTGCATGAAAAGAATACTGACTCTTGCGATGCCGTTGCTGTTGGCAGTGGCATTCTTTCGTCCGGAAGCCCGGGCATGGGATATAAATTTGAAATATGAAGGACCTAAGACAGTGACAACCGACACCGGTTGGCATAATGACATCCTACCCGGTTATGAAGCGCGCTACGTGAATCAGGGTGTGCAGTTTGATGGTCCTTGCCGCTCTACTATTGTGAGACTCAAATGCAAGCGACCGTCGCGCAAGGGTTTCCTGTACATACATGGCTTTAACGACTATTTTTTCCAGTCAGAGATGGGAGAACGGTTTGTGGATTCCGGATATCATTTCTATGCTGTTGACCTCCGGAGATATGGCAGAAGCAAGGAACCATGGCAGTATCCCTACAACATAAGGGATATGCGTAAGTATTACGATGATATTGACTCCGCAGTGATGCAGATGCGCCGGGACGGTATTGAGGATATCACCCTTGGTGGACATTCCACAGGGGGATTGACGGTCATTTCTTATGGTGTTGACAAGGCAGGCAATATTCCGGTGCAGAGAATCGTGACCGACTCCCCCTTCCTCGCATGGAACTTCAACTCCTTCTATCGCCATTGGCTTATTCCGGGAGTAAGAAACCTATCATCCGTCATAAAAAATGCCAAGATACCGCAAGGTCGTTGCGACGGATATGCCTATTCACTCCTGAAAGAATTTGACGGAGAATGGACCTACAACACAGACTGGAAAATGATTTATTCACCTCCGGTAACCTTCTCTTGGGTAGGACAGATTCAATCAACCCAGAACCGAGTAAAGAAACATGGGGATAAGCTTGCTGTGCCTGTCCTTATTATGCATTCAAGCAGAAAGGTAGATGGTTGCAACTACGACCCGAGTTTCCAATATGGAGATGCCGTGCTCGACCCGCACATGATTCAGCAAGTAGGCGTTAGGATAAAGAAAATGAGCCCGAACCCGGTACAGGTCTGCACCATTGACTCAGGTCTACACGACCTTATACTAAGCAAGAAACCTCATCGCGATGCAGCTTACGACAGCATCTTCTCATTCATTAGACGCCATTGAGCATTATTCTTCGATGTCTTCTATTTTAGGCCCCGACTCATACGCCTTTCTCCTCAGGTATCTTACCCTTGTTCTTACGCCGTTTTTCCTCCTCCTCGATAGATACCTGATAGTTGTTGATCACAGCACCCGTAACTAAGTTAAGAAGCAGGAATGCAGCTAAGCAAAACCAGGTGACATGAAATATTGTCACAGTAGACGGCGACACGGATATCAACTTGTAATCAGCCGCAGTAATCAGATTATAACGCAAGTCGGTCCAGTCCTCACCAGTAAGAGCCCTGAATAAAGTGAAGAATCCCTCACCTATGCTGCCGTAGGGATCCGGAGAATTAGCCGGAGAATGAGGAGCCCGTGCCATCAATTGCTCATACCTCTCCAGCTCCTCTCCCTTCAGGGTGTCAGGATTAGGAAGCCTGAACATAGATACGCCTGCCACTGCAAAGAGATACATGAAGATAAGAAAAAGAATTCCATTATAGAGAAGAGATCTCATCGACTTGATCAATACGCTTATGATTAGCTTGATCTCATTTGCAGTGCGGAGCAACCGAAGCACTCTGAACACACGAAGCACTCTCAGAGCCATAGCTGCGGAGCTATTAGTTGTAATCGACGGTGGAATCCAACCTATAATGACAAGCACGAGGTCAAATACATTCCAGCTACTGCTTAAATAATCTTTCAGATTTCCGGCAGCAAGGAATCTAAGAACACACTCAATAGTAAATATGTAAAGAATTACTCTTTGGACTGCCTCAATAGTAGCATTGTTGTCGGTGGTCTGCACCCCAATAAGCACAGAGTTGACAATAATCACAATAGTTATGAAAAAGTCGAAAGCTTTCCCATAAACAAATCTCTTACAAACGTCCTGAACTTTAGGCATACTGATTATTTATATCTTTCGATTATTATATTTTCATTTGTCATGTAAAACCACGACAAAAAGTTTCTCTGCAATTTTATATTAGCTTCTTAGATAAAAGAATCTTATATTGCATTCGAATCTCAACGACTCACCAAAATACAATATATATTAGGATTATTTAGCCTCTATTCAGAGCTAAAAATATAAATATTAACAATATACACTTTCATGATATCCAGTTTTTTGAAAAACTTCAGCAAAGTTATACATATAATTTTAATAATCCAAACTTTGTTGACAATATTTCTTAGCATAGACTGTACGTGTTATTGTAAAGAAATTATGCTGAAAGTTAATCCCTCTTTTCAAATAGGATTCACTCAAAATAATACTTTTCAGGGTTTTAGAGCTATCCCTTCGATTGTCCAACCATCACTGGATGCGCTTTCATGGAAATCTATAGTATCGTCAAATTCTGGAATCGGCTCAAATGTTATTGTAAAGAAACCGTTACCATCCTTATCGGGATAGAGATGTTCGCCCAATGTAATCCCTTCGGTACTGAGAACTTTATATTTCATGCCATTGTGATCTGAGAGATAAGCATCTCGAGAAATTGCTATCCACCTATCTGAGGAATGAACGAAAGCAAAAAAGACTTGTGATGCAACTAATGATATTCTTAATAGTGTAGGATAAATAAAACTTTTTTTTTTGCGATTTACCGTTTTATTTATTAATTTTGTCAAAGATAAATGTCTGTTGCATATCAACCGATATTTGCCTCCAAAATCCGATAAAAGATGGAAGAAACACAGGCCCCAAACACCCGTCTTCCTCTCTCCCTTCTGCGCCATTGCCGCGATCTATATGATAATGTGGCAAAGGCTGCGTCGTTCTCACCCTCCACCAACAATCTGATGAAGTCTCTGCTGAGAAAGACTTGCGCAAGCGGCAAGTCTGCCTATGATGCCAAAGGTCTTCCCAGAATGGTGCTCGCGCTTGAAACAGCAGATGCATTTGCACATTTCATTGATGCAGACAGCAACATCCTTCAGGCTATCCTTCTCTGCGACTTCTACGGCGAGGTCATATCCCTTAAAGAAATTGAGGAGATATGTGGTAAAGACATTGCAGAAATGCTGCATGCAATCGAGACGGTGGCACAATATTCCGCAAAGAGAAATGTCCAGAATCAAGACAACTTCAGGGGACTTATGCTTTCGCTGGCCGACGACATCCGGGTCATAATCATCATGATTGTGCGCGACCTTGTACTGATGCGCAATATCAACAACCATCCCGACATAGAATGGGTCAGCAACATGGCATTTGAGGCAAATGTGCTTTATGCCCAGCTTGCCCACCGACTCGGTCTCTACAAGATAAAGGGTGAACTGGAAGACCTCTCGTTAAAATACACCAACAGAGAGATCTACAAGCAGATTGCCCACAAGCTCAACGAAACAAAACGTTCACGCGACGCATATATTGAAAAATTTATTGCGCCAGTAAAAAAGAAGCTCGAGGATGCAGGACTCACATTCTCAATAAAGGGACGTACAAAATCCATATCTTCTATATGGGCAAAGATGCGAAAACAGAAAGTTGATCTCGACAGGATCTACGACCTATTTGCAATCCGCGTCATCATTGACACGCCACCTGAAAAAGAAAAGAGCGACTGCTGGCTTGCTTACTCAATTCTAACTGACATGTACACCCCCAACCCCGCACGTATGCGCGACTGGATATCCATTCCTAAGAGCAACGGCTACGAAAGCCTGCATGCCACAGTAATGGGTCCGGACTCCAAATGGGTTGAGGTGCAGTTCCGTACCAAAAGGATGGATCTCGTGGCAGAAAAGGGACTTGCAGCCCACTGGCGCTACAAGGGAGTGAAATCAGACTCAACCGACCAATGGATGAACAACATACGCGATATCCTTGAGGCCGGAGAAGATGATCCGATGCAGCTGATGAAGGATATCCGGATGGATATCTACACTAAGGAAGTATATGCCTTCACTCCTAAAGGTGACCTTTTCAAGCTTCCTGCTGGCGCAACTGTGCTTGACTTCGCATTCTATATTCATTCTAATGTAGGCGCTCACTGCACCGGTGGCATAGTCAACGGACGTCACAGAAAGATAAGCCATGTCATTCAGAGCGGCGACACCGTAGAAATCCTCACTTCCGCCACCCAGACTCCCAAATCAGACTGGCTTAATGTGGTGGTCAGTTCAAAAAGCCGCAGCAAGATTAGGCAAAAACTGCACGAGGAACTGCAGGCACGGGCAGAACTCGGCAAAGAAGAACTGATGCGACGAGCCAAAAACCGAAAGATTGACATTGACGAAGCCGCACTTATGAAGCTCATAAAGAAAGAAGGATATAAATTCGTCAATGAGTTTTTTGCGGATATAGCCGACAACAAGGTAGATGCCGGCAAGTTCATAAATACATATCAGGTGGCGACAGCTCCCGAAAATCCGGTTGAGCGAACAACGGCCGAAGACTTCGAGTTGATACGTGACCAACAAGAATCTTCCGGTGAAGTCCTTACCATTGGTGAAAAATCGATTAAGGGACTAAGCTACAAATTTGCAAAATGCTGCAATCCAATCTATGGAGACAATGTATTTGGATTCATCTCTTCTGACGGAGTCGTCAAGATTCACAAGACCGATTGCCCTAATGCCCACAACATCCGCGGCAGATATCCTTATCGGTTGATACGGGTTGAGTGGAGCGGCAAAGGTGGTTCTGAGCTTCCGGTACAATTAAGAATAGTCGGCAACGATGACATCGGCATCATCGCCAATATCACTTCAATCATCAGTAAGGAGGCCAAGACGTCCCTGAGAAACATAAAAGTGGATTCCGACGATGGTCTTTTCCAAGGATACCTGACACTCGGAGTTAGTGACAACGCTGTGCTTTCCTCCGTCATCAAGAAAATCAAGACGGTAAAGGGAGTCAAGGAAGTAACGAGAATCTAATAGATTTTGAATTTAAGATTGAGAATTAACAATAAGATTTATATGAAATATCAGAAATATAACAGAATCATATTGATTTCAATCGGAATATGCATTGTTCTGGCTTCGGGAGCTTGCAAAAGGCGCAACGAGGCAAAGGAGCGGGTAAAGGCGGAACGTGAGAAGTGGGAGGCATCCCTACCGGACTCCCTGAAGGTTATCGAACGCCAGACCGATTCAATCAGAAATGAGATTGAAGTGCTAAACCATCGTTTTGATTCGATTATCCACGCTTTCACCTATGTTGACAATCCGAGAGAAGTTGAAGGTTACTACATTGCCGGCGCATGGGCACCAACCTATCCCCTTCAATCAACCGGACTTGTAGCTCGTCTCACAAAAAGCGAGAAACTTGAACTTATCGCTGCTCTTTCAGGAGGAGCCCATTTCAACAGAGTTAAGGTTACAATCGGTTCTGAGACTGCAGAAACATCAGTTGTGCCTCATGATCAAGCCTTGAACTACCGAATGGCAAATCTAAACACAGTCTGTTTCAGCGACAGTGCATCCAACTCATGCGTAAAACTCATTGCAGACAATGTGGGAAGCGACATTAAGATAATATATCTTGATGGAGACAAGCAGACCGGAACATTCAACTATCCGAAAGACTCTCAGCAGATCATGGCTTCGACATGGAATCTATATGAAACAAGATCTTCAATCACACGCGATGAACGCATGTTGCCAATGCTGGCAAAGAAAGGAGCTATAATCAATGACAAGATTGAAAAAATCAAGAAATAACTTTTTTAAATCGATATAACATGAACCTTACACCTAAAGATTTAGAGACTCTTCAGAAGAAGGGTATCTCACAGGAAAAACTCGAAGAACAACTCACGATGCTCAAGAATGGTTTCCCATTTCTAAAGATCGAGGCAGCCGTGACACCCGGCCACGGACTCACAGTTCCCTCACCTGAGCTGATCAAGCAAAGCGAAGAAATTTGGCGGAAATATCTTGCAGGTGGAGCTAAAGTTATGAAGATGGTGCCTGCCAGTGGTGCGGCTTCCCGCATGTTTAAGGACTTATTTTCATTCCTGAACGGCAAGAGCGATAAGCCTGACAACGATTTCATGAAGAAATTTTTCGCAAATATCGAAAAATTTGCGTTCTTCGGCAAGCTCAACTTCCTTTGCCTGCAACTTTTCGGCTACAGCATCGACAACCTTATGAAGCAAGGACGATACAAAGATATCGTTGACGTGCTTCTCTCCAAAGTTGGACTTAACTACGGCAAACTCCCCAAGGCACTGCTTGAGTTCCATAAGGAAATGGGTGGTAGCCGCACACCGCTTCAGGAACATCTCGCCGAAGGAGCCCAGTATGCAGCAGGGAAAGACGGTAAGGTGCATCTGCATTTCACAGTGTCGGAAGAGCATGTACCCCTCGTTGAAGCAAAACTTGAGGAAATAAAGGGTGTAATGGAGCATGCGCACGGAGTTGAATACGATATAACACTAAGCGTTCAGAAACCATCCACCGACACCGTTGCTTCAAAAATGGATGGAACACCCTACTACGAAAACGAAGAACTATTCTTCCGCCCCGGTGGACATGGAGCCTTGATAGAAAATCTCAACGACCTCAATGCCGATGTAATTTTCATCAAGAACATCGACAACCTCGTTCCTGACGCTCTCCGCCAGCCAACAATTACCTACAAGATGGTTCTTGGTGGCATACTTGTAGGGGTAAAAACAAAAATCAACCAATATTGCGAACGTCTCTCCAAAGGGATTCCATCGGGAGAGGAAATGGTTGAGATGCTTGATTTCCTAAGGAACAAACTTTGCGTAACACACGACAAAGCAAGCGAGATGAGCCCGGAGGAACTCCGCGATTATCTTTTCTGCAAATTCAACCGTCCGACTCGGGTTTGCGGCATGGTAAAGAACGAAGGTGAACCCGGCGGAGGTCCGTTCCTCGTCTATAATCCAGACGGAACTGTAAGCCCTCAGATTCTTGAATCATCACAAATCAATCCCGACGACAAAGAAGCTCAGAAACTGCTTAAGGAAGCAACTCACTTCAATCCCGTAGACCTTGCAGTGAGCATCAAAGACTATAAGGGAAACAAGTTTAATCTTCCTGATTATGTAGATAAAGCAACCGGCTTCATCTCCATAAAGAGCCGTGAAGGTGTAGAAATCAAAGCACTTGAACTTCCAGGTCTTTGGAACGGAGCTATGAGCGACTGGAACACTGTGATGGTTGAGGTTCCTGTTGAAACATTCAACCCGGTCAAGACCGTCAATGACCTCCTCCGCCCGACACACCAACCGAGCTGATATTCAAAGATTAACGCTAAAAACGGTGGCACGCTTCTTGCATGTCACCGTTTTTAAATGATTAATTGTTCATAAAAAAAGTGAGACCCGAAGTGTGGAGCCACTTTCGAGTCTCTGAAGGCGGGTGGGAGATGGGGCTCGAACCCACGACCTACGGAACCACAATCCGTCGCTCTAACCAACTGAGCTACATCCACCATGTTGCTTTAACGAGAGATTCCACTAAAGGCTTCGCAAGGTCTCTCCCGAAAAGCAATGCAAAATTAGTGCTTTTTTCTGATATGTGCAAATTTTGAGGTCACTTTTTTATCAATAATTTTAAAATTATTAATTATGAATTGTGAATTACGCATTTATTTAAGATGTTTGTTGAAAAAATCCAGTGTTGTCTTCTGCACGCTCTTGGGCATCTCATGCCCCATTGGAAGAAGATTGGTTACAAGTTTATCTCCGACACCCTGACTTTCCCACACCTTATGCATTATATCGTAGCATTCCAATACAGCATGAGGTTTGAAAAGTTTATCGGTTTCACCATTTATGAGCATCATGGCATTCGGACAAGCAAGAGTTGCTATATGAGGATAGTCAAGATAATTTCGTACACCTGCAAGATTATTGGCATAGCCACCCCTTTCATGTCGCCCATAGGTCCAGTGCATCATTGCATCTGCTGTGGTCATCCAGCACACGGCCACACTTGCCTTGATCAATGGGGATATGGCCGCCAACATCCAGGATCGATAGCCTCCCATTGACAATCCTACACAACCAATTTTGTCCGGATCTGTCTGAGGAAGACTTGCAAGGAACTCTGCTGTATATGAATCCTCGTAGGTCATCCATGCGCTGAGATTTCTCCCGAGCTGAAGCATATTGCCTGCCACACTTGCAAGGTGCGTATTGTCGCTTCCTTCCTTGCAACCGCGTTCTCCCCACATCAGCGCATCAGTGGATAGAACCACATAACCGTTTCTTGCAAGATAATCACCAACATATTGCCCTTCATAGAGATTTTCCGCCCATGCATCGCTATCGTCAACAACAGCCCGGTCCACTCCAAATGGCCTGATCATTTTTTCTTTACCTATGGTGAAATGCGCCCCGTGATCGTGCAAAGCCACTATTCCCGGATGGGGTCCTTCACCATCAGGAACGAGAAGATAGGCTTTTACTCGGGAATACTTAGAGAGGTTATACTCTATCTTATATGCTGTGTAGCCATCTCTTTTCTCAGTGCCGAGAATCTCCATGTCATAAGAAACTGCACGTGGTGGAGGGGGAAGCATTTCTTCTATCATCCTGCTTCTCGCTGTAGATTTCCATTCGTCAAATTCTGTGATGTCACTGTTTCCCCAGGCAAGTGGGTAGGTCAATTCTTTTTTCAGACTGTCAAGAAACACAGGCATATCACGCTGAATTTCAAAGGCCCGTTCATTTTGAGCCGAAGCGGCAACCGGTAATAATCCGGCTGCCGCAATCAAAAAGGATTTTATTTTCATAGTGGGAATAGTGTGCATTATGATAACTTAGAATCGACGTCCGCCGCCAAAGCCACCCGGAGGAGGCCCCATAGGCCGCTGTCCACCATGTCCGCCCGGACCACCGGGACCCATCATGCCCGGTCCCATCATAGGAATGTCTTCAGCCTCTGCTGTCTTTTTCTTGAAGTTAAGAGAATTAAACTGCCAGCTTAGACCAAACATGAAGTAGCGCGTCAGGTTGTTGTATCGGGTATCGATAATTGCAGCAGCAGATACGCTACGTGAAATATTCTTTGTGTCGGCAAGAAGGTCGTGGGCTTCCACAAACACGTTCAGTCCGTATGTGCCTGGGATAGTGTATTCAAGACTTGCGTCCCATATCCACGACTTAGAATCATATCCGGCAGATAGACCCTCAGTCTTAGAGAAATTCAAATCTGTAGCGAACTGAAGTCCAAATGGAAAAATCAAAGTGAAATCTGCATCGAAACCATAGCTCGAATTTTTACGGTTAGGCTGGTTTGCAAGCGAATTTGTAGCAAGTTGCCATGAATAAGTCGGATTTGCAGAAATTTGAATAACTTCAGTAGAGAAGGTGATACCGGCACGAGGTCGAATGTTGAAATTACCACTACGGTTGAACAGTCCATTTATGTAGCTGTCACTTGTTCCATAATTCATCATCAGGTTGGCAAATATTCTCCAATTCTTGTTACGAAGCGGTTGATTGTACATTCCACGCATCATAACGCTGAAGTTTCCAGATGTATTTGTATAGGTTGATGTACGTGAACCTGTAGTAGGATCGGTTGTTGTCTTACTGATAACATTATTTATCGTGTAAGAACCGTTAATCATACCATTAAGCGAACGCTGGGTCTCCATATCGTAATCATTAAACATAGCAAAAAGGCGCTGGGTGAATGTCGGTTTTAGATCTGGATTACCAACCTTGATATTCATAGGATCTGACACATCAGCAACCGGTTGCAACTGAGTCATAGAAGGCTCTGAAGATCGCGCGTTATAACGAATCTGCATCGAAGAGTTCTTTGAGAACTTATATCTAAATCTGAAGTAAGGTGCAAAATTAAGCACATTTCTTCTCGGAATATTTCTCTCAGAATTAATCAGGTCAATGCTCTTGCTGCTTGAAGGAGTTAGCTCTATACCAGCATTTAGATTCATTTCTTTTGTAGTCTTGACATAACCGGCACGTATGCTTTGTGTAAGAAAGTCGTTGCGGAAACTGTTAGAGAGGACATCTGAAAGCACACCTCCTATGGGAAGACTTCCAAAATCAGGCATCACATAGTCTCCGGCCACTCCTTCGAGAAGATCCAACGGTAAGTTATATACAAACTTATCGGCATTATTGCGACGGGAATTGATTCGATATGCGAACTCAATAAAGTTGCCCTCCTTGCCTATAGGCTCAGTCCAAGTCACTCGAGCACTTACGTTATTGTTCCATGTCTTATTATCAGTATATCTGAAAAGATCCTCATCCTGATTGTTTTCATCGAGTAAGTAGCGAACAATCTCTGAGAAAGACGTAGCATGAGATTTGTTGTTAGAAAAAGAATACTCGGCTCTCACACTAAGGGATCTTCCTTTTTTCTGGGGAAATCTATGCACATAAGTGAGGTCACCTCTTAGTGTCCAAGAGTCGCCATGATTCACCTGATCATTATTCTGGCTGTTCACCTTTGTCTTTGCAGCATCACCGGCAAAAAGCTGTGAAAGTGATTCGGATGAAGAATATGAATGACTATAATTGAATGAAGGTCTGAAATCCAATGTATTATTGGGGTCAATCTCCCATTTCAACCTTAGTCTCGCAGAGGCATTGTGTGCTTCATTCAGAGATTTAGAGCTTGAATTTTGATAGCTTACAGAGTCAGGCAAAAGATTCATTGTCTCACTACTTGTTTCGGTGTCTCTGCTTGAATGGCTATAGAAAACATCGCCTCCAATGGCAAACTTTTCCTCATTGCCGGTTGTAAAATTCAAACCAAGCATCTGTGTGGTGTTGATACCACCGCCGCCCATGCCGCCTCCACCGGGTCCAAAGCCGGCTTCGTTGGTGTTGTTTGCTCGCCCAATTATAGTTACGCGGTTACCGTCGCCCATTCGGTTAATCATAAAATTGCCTCCATAGCGTCCATCGGTACCGTAGCCAGCCTTAATATTTCCAAACCAGCTTTCCTCCATACCTTTTTTTACGGTGAGGTTTATGACAGTCTCATCTTCACCGTCG
Source organism: uncultured Sangeribacter sp. (assembly GCA_964421525.1). Lineage (GTDB taxonomy): Bacteria > Bacteroidota > Bacteroidia > Bacteroidales > Muribaculaceae > Lepagella. The sequence continues at coordinate 55,591 of CAYQXG010000003.1, forward strand.
TCAACTCCTGTCAATCGAGCTTGATCGCTCTTGCGATCGATCACCTGTACCTTAGATACCATCTTAGCACTCAAATTTTTGGTGGCCATCTTAGGATCATCCTCAAAAATCTCCTTGCCGTTGACGAGAATCTTAGATATTGACTTACCGGTTGCTGTAATAGAACCATCCGAACCAACCTCAATGCCGGGCATTTTCTTAAGAAGATCTTCCACCACGGCATTATCGGTGGTATGGAATGAGTCGGCATTGAATTCAAGAGTATCTTCCTTTGCAATCACAGCCGCCTTGACACCTTTCACCATAAGCTCGTTTAGAACAGTTGAAGTTTCATAAAGCTTTATAGGTGGAAGTTCCACTGTTTCTGTTGAGTCATTGACTGTAAAGTCTACAACCTCTGTGTCCATCCCGGTCATTGATGCCTTCACAGCATAACTACGGGTCTTAAGGTTTTTAAATTGATAATCTCCGTTTACATCGGTCATAAGCCCCGTAATGATGGTTGAGTCGGGAAGAGCCAAAAGAGTAGCAGTCGCTCCTATGAGCGGTTGTCCCTGAGAATCTAAAATTCTTCCCTTAACATTTGCACCAATAAGCGTGGCTACAGTCAGGAGGGATATTCCAAATGCGGTTAATGATCGTTTAGACATAGAAAAAGTGAATGTTGGATTCAAAAAAATTGAGTGTTTTTCTAACACTCATTATCTAAGACTATCACGTTGCAAAAAAGTTTACTTACTACCTAAGGTTAAAAAAAGTTAATTAAAAACATCATGAGACTGCGATATTGCAAAATATACAAAAAAAAGAAATGACGCGACATAGTGAAGATACGCCGCGTCATATAAATTAAGTAATTATCTAAAATTAGCCTTCTGTGTGAAAATTTGTATATTTACCGATTTCCTGCGCGGGAATCTCATTTCTCGCCATATCGATAGCCTTAAGCATAAATGCCATATTTCTGCCGAGGTTTCTCATTGTCTGAAGACCCTCAAGATCTGCCTCTACATCTTCGGCCGTGAACCCATGCACCTCATTCCAATATGTGCTTGATACTATTGGCATTGAGCATATTGTGAAATACTTATTTATTTCATCAAAAGCAGATGTTGATCCGGCACGGCGTGATGACACGACTGCTGCTCCCACTTTCATGGTCTTACTGAAAACACCAGAAGTGCTATAAAAGAGTCTATCCAAAAATGCAAGGAGCTGACCGTTGGCACCGGCATAATAAACCGGACTGCCTACAAGAAGACCATCAGCTTCTGCAAATTTTGGAGCCGTCTCGTTCACCATATCATTGAATACACAGCGACCATGTTCCCGACAGAAATTGCATCCGATGCATCCACGGATATCTTTTGTTCCAATATTGACTCGTTCTGTCTCAACTCCACATGAGTTGAGTGTTTCTTCCACTTCACGAAGACCACGGTCGGTGCAACCATTGATATGGGGACTACCGTTAATTACAAGTACTTTCATGGGTTATATGTTTCTTTAAGTTATTGTGGGTTTATGTGTTTTTAGAAATTAGAGAGTATTCAAATTATTAACGTCTGGACAAAGTTAATGGTTTAATAGATTGGGGATTTGGCAGGAGTCTCAATGAGGAGTGCATCTGTGCGTAGGCTCAGGAAAAGATATGATTACATCCAAGAATAACAGAAATTATATCGTGATAGCCGCTGCTTTATTAGAATATTACAACATTATTGATTATTAACAATAGACTCCGGACTTAGGGAATGAGAGAAATATATAAAATATTATCAAAAAATTTTGAGGAATAAACGGATTTTTGTAAATTTGTGAACGATAGAAACAAATGAATCTTCATTATGCAGTATTATATTTTTATAAACGGTTCATCGATAGGACCAATGACAATGCAACAGATGTTTGCATATAATGTCGATCAATACACCAAAGTAAGCACCGACGGTGTTAATTGGCGTCCGCTGTACACTTATCCTGATCTAATGGTGGCCTTGCGTCAGCAACGAGGAGGATTGGTTGACAATGAAATATATAATAAAAAATTACTGTGTGGTCTTCTGGCAATCTTTTTAGGATACCTTGGGATACAATATTTTGTGCTTGGAAAGACCTGGGGAGGAATCATCACTATCTTATTATCATGCGTGACATGCGGAGCCTGGTCAATCATCACACTGATTCAAGGAATCCTCATGCTCTGCATGAGCGAGGAGGAATTCAAACGAAAATATATCGACAATCCTGCCACAATGCCTCTCTTCTGAAAAAGAATCATATTGATACAATAATAGCCGTAATTTTCCGAATTACGGCTATTATTGTATCTATCCGGAATCACAACTTCGAGAGAAAACGTTCGCGGTCCACTATGTATCTGATGTGATGGCCCTCACCCACTCTCTTTTCCCCTTCAAAAGCAATGATTTCAAAATGGAGGGCTTTGCCATCGATTTTTTTTAAGACAGCCTCCGCCTCAACTTCAGCTCCAATACCGGTTGGACGCAGATGTGAACATTCCATAAAGCCACCAACCGTTGTCTCATTATCATCAAGATAAGGAGCGACAGCCATCATAGCTGCATTTTCCATGAGTGCGACCATAGCAGGGGTGGCAAGCACAGGAAGGTCCCCGCTGCCTTGTGCTTTCGCAGTGAGATGCTGCACTACTATCGCAGTGCTTTTATGGGTTAAGCCCAAAGATAGTCTGGAATTCATAATCCTTATTTACACGAAAAAAGGACGCACGGCCTGTGCGTCCCCTTTAAGTTGAATTTTTATTTTACGAGAGATTTGAGTACATCAAAAAATTCAGGATTCTCACCGATAGTTACATTTGCAATCTTTCCTTCCGGGTCGATAATGAATTTTGTTGGATAGCCCTTGATTTCATAACGCTTGGTAAGGTCTGAATCTTTTGGATTATAAACCTGAAGCCAGGGAAGTTCATATTTCTTGACTGCTTCTTTCCATACATCTTCTGAATCACGACAATCAATGCCCAGAACTTCAACTTTTCCACCATATTCTTTATAAGCTTCCTTCAGGGCTGGGAATCCCTTGATACACCAAGGGCACCAGCTTCCCCAAAAGTCGAGCACAACCCATTTTCCACGAAGATCTGATAAGGAAAGAGGTTTGCCATTGATATCATTGAGAGTGAACTCAGGAGCCTGAACTCCTTCAACAACTGTCTGTACTTCTTGTGAAGACGACGCAGTTTGACCCTGATTGCCTGCCTTTGCCCCGCATGCAGTTATCACAAGCAGAAGCAGGGGAAATAATAGTTTCTTCATATCTTAAAATTTTATCATCGTCTTCGGCATTATCATAATATTTTTACCGATCCGATGGAGTTTATAAAAAATATAATGCTAATATTAAACAACGCCAATTACTTGTTGAGTACACCGAGTTTTTTTCCAACCTTGATGAATGCATCGATTGCCCGGTCAAGGTGTTCCTTCTCATGGGCTGCTGAAAGCTGCACACGTATACGTGCCTGACCTTTAGGAACCACCGGATAGTAGAAACCTGTCACGAAGATACCTTCCTTCTGCATCTCAGCTGCAAATTCCTGTGAAAGTTTGGCATCATAGAGCATAACAGCACATATAGCAGATTGAGTGGGCTTGATGTCAAAACCGGCTTCAATCATCTTATCGCGGAAATAATTTACATTCTTCTTTAACTTCGCATTCAATTCATTCGATTCCTTAAGCATCTTGAACATCTCAAGACTTGCTCCTACAATTGAGGGTGCTACGGAATTAGAGAAAAGATAGGGACGACTACGCTGACGCAGCATGTCGATCACTTCCTTCGGACCTGTAGTGAAACCGCCCATAGCACCACCAAAAGCCTTTCCAAGTGTGCCTGTGAAGATATCTATTTTCCCATAGCAGTCAAATTGCTCGGCCACGCCGTGACCGGTAGGACCTACAACACCGGCGGAGTGGGATTCGTCAACCATCACAAGAGCATCATATTTTTCGGCAAGCTCACAGATCTTATCCATTGGAGCTACATTGCCATCCATAGAGAAGACACCGTCGGTAGCGATAATCTTGTAGCGGCAGCCCTGTTCATCAGCCTCCTTAAGGCAACGCTCCAGATCAGCCATGTCAGCATTTGCATAACGGAAGCGCTTTGCCTTGCAAAGACGCACTCCGTCGATGATAGAAGCATGATTTAGAGAATCGGATATAATTGCATCTTCTTCTGTGAACAAAGGTTCAAAAAGTCCTCCGTTGGCATCAAAACATGCAGCATAAAGAATGGTATCTTCAGTCTTGAAATAATCTGAAATCGCCTTTTCAAGCTCCTTATGAAGATCCTGGGTGCCACAGATGAAACGAACTGAGCTCATTCCGTAACCACGATTGTCCATCGCACTCTTTGCTGCCTCAACCAGCCTGCTGTTGTCGGCAAGACCGAGATAATTGTTTGCGCAGAAATTGAGCACATCGCCATCTGTTCCTTCCACCTTTATGTCAGCACTCTGTGGAGTTACAATTATCCTCTCATTTTTGTAAAGACCGGCTTCCTTGATAGAATCGAGTTCTTTCGAGAGATGATTTTTAAAATTTCTATACATGATGTTTTCAGTTTTAAAAGTTCAGATATAAGATCCTAAATAAACAGAAATTTCGGAATACTCATATTGCTCGGAGTGCTTATAGAACTCAAAGTAATAATCGTTCGTAAAATTATAAAAAATATTTGAGTCCTCAAAAAAAATATGCACCCCGCTTTCAATCGGCGGAGTGCAATACAATATCAGATGGATTTTTCAACGTTCCAGACGAAAGCCCTGAGTCCAAGCATCGGACGGTCTTCATCAAGAGCTTTCAATTTAGCAAGCAACGGATCGACCTGACGATCTTCAACTATCGTAATGATCGCACTTGCAAGTCCCGGCCATGCATGACTGCCATAATGAGGTTCTCCGGTCTTGCTTCCGCGACCTTTTACATCGCTGAAAGAAGTATAGCCACGGCAATTGCTTTGGGTAAGTATATCCACTAATTTCTCATAGTGGGCCTGGTCAAAGGCTATGAATATGGATTTCATTGTGAGGTCGGGATTATGAGTTTTCTTGTTGATATTTCTTTTCGAGTTCTCGGCGGAGCTTGCGGCGAGTGTTCTTGATACCGCGCCCTGCGAATACGCAGTAGAGCATGGGCACGAACAGCAGCGTAAGGATGGTCGAGAAAGTCAGGCCACCGATAACGGCCAGACCCATCG
>CAYQXG010000004.1:0-60351 GCA_964421525.1 uncultured Sangeribacter sp.
CGACACTGCAAAATTACTCCTGATAATGAGTGGCAAGGAGGTGGATGCTTAAATATAATGTCTTTTTAATTCATTGGTTATCAGCAATAATAAAAATACCACTCAAAAAATTTTGAGTGGTATCAGTGGTTGCCAAGTATAATCAACGCGGAGGCTTTTACTCGGAACGCTAATTCAATAACATTTAGGTGCTATGCTCAATAAAATTTGTAAGCTTTCGTTTAAGAAAGTAATCGAACTAATATTTAGTATATATAATTTTCAAAAAAGCAAATGGAAATGGAGGAAAATTTTTTTAGATGTCAGTATCAAAAAGGGAAAATTTGCTTATCAGAGACAATTCGACATAAGCAACCAATAACCGCCCCTGAAATACTTATCGCTCTATGTAAGTTAGCCATTCAAGTAAAAGAAATAATTAATGAAAAGAAGGGAGGGAGAGTTGCATTACAAGTTCTAGCAATTCATGAGCAATTTATTAAAACCATTAACTATTCTAAAATCGGAAATGGAGCATCAAAGAGTTATTATCTAGACCATAAGAGCAAAAAGAAAAATAATAGATCCGAAAGGATCGATTTAGAATTTATAGGAGAATATGGAGTAGATGACTCCTCAAATATAATTTCCTCATACATCAACAAATATCGGCAGTTAAAAAAATGGCAGATGTAACTATAGATGGTTTGGCTCTACAGCCAGGCTATCTATACATTCTAAGGTAATATTTAAAGAAACTATATTAATATGATTCACCTTGATTTATCCTATAATAAGTTATCAAGTAAGTATAAATTTTGAACTATCAAGGAATACTAATTATCAAGAGAATCATCATCTATATTATAATCTTCTAAAGAAGAAACTTAACATTACTCTATTCTTTCAAATAATTACCATCGTTCCAAGTAGTTGCCACTGTGAGCATAATATACCCTCTCTTTATAAGGCTGATCTTTCGTTGCTTCTATATCCTCATAAATCACATAATCATAACTATTGATACGCTTAATATTGCAATATCTATATCTTTCCCCGGGAGAGAAAACCAAATCTACTGATATATTATTAATGGTTTTATCTCGATTGTGTTTTGAAAGATTAATCCTTATAATTTCTCCATCGCATATAAAGTACTTTGATTCATTTATATGTTCTATCTCTTCTGGTTTGTCATCAGTAAATTGATAAAAACAATCAATTTTGTTATATGTCGGCTTTATGAGCCAGCCTAATGGTCCTAGAACCCCAACTCCAGAGACTGTTGTGATAAGTAAAAGGAAATAACAATATCGTGAATGTTCTATTTTTTTTAATCCACTGATAGGATAATGGTGATCCTCATAAGATAAAGTTACCATACCGTCTAGATCTTCACTATAAATCCATCCTGAACAAAAGATTTTCTTCTCGGATCCGGTATTCACTGTTTCTGACATTTTGCTTATAAGAGAAGAATGACCAGAAGGGATTCGTCTTTCGTACGAGTGATAATAAGTAATTGTATACGTAAGAGGATATAACTCTTTGTATTGTTTTATAGGAACATATACGAGATTATTTAATGAAAATACACCGCTCACAGCAAACTTGATATGATCCCTTAAAGTGACCAAAAACATAGCTTTCGTGTTATACCAGAAACTGTTTTTTTCATTTGGATCATATAGTGGACTCTTATAATATATTATAATATATTATATCAATAGAATCAAACACTGTTGGCAATATAGGCCGTAGTGGACGTGCGAGTCCATATCTTATTAAATCTCCATCCTTATGTTCCAGTAGAATAAAATCATCTCCATAAAAGCCTTCTTCTAATCCATTTCTATATTTCATAATCAAAACTGATTTCGTTTATTTGATGTGATCGTAACGAAGTACAAAGTTAATATTTTTTTGCAAACTCGAAAGCCTTAAGATGATTTTGTAGGATTTGTTTCAATTAAGTTGTCTTACTGAAATTTTCAATATAGTTTTATGTAATAAATTTTACGAAAAGAATCTACCATATATTTTGGCTCTTTTTATTTCCGGTATAGACAAGGCTGAAATCAAGCAATAGAAGGACATGGAAAAATGGAGTTGGTGCGGAGTTGTGTTCAGATTTGTGTTCAAGCCAAAAGAAAAAGCAGCTACGATTTGAATCGTAACTGCTTGATTTCTAATTTGTGGTCCCACTTGGGCTTGAACCAAGGACTCCCTGATTATGAGTCAGGTGCTCTAACCAACTGAGCTATGGGACCGACGCTTTGTGCGTTTGCGGATGCAAAGTTAGGCATTTTTTTTTGTATATGCAAATGTTTTTCCTTATTTTTATTCCTGCATCCCATTTTTTTTATTAATTTTGTATATCAAAACATCTGAGATATGGCTACAGTCAGGCAACAACTCATTGAGATGCGGTCGCGTCTAAAAGGAATATACGACAATAGGGAACGCGATGCTGTCATATTGCTAATTTTCAGTTTTGTCAAAAACTGGAACAGGGTAGATCTTATCATAAATGAAGAAAAAGAGCTATCTGACTTTGCCAAAAAAGAAATGGACTCAATTGTAGATCGGCTTATCCTCGGAGAGCCCATTCAGTATATCACAGGTGAAGCTCGTTTTTATGGCATGGACTTCAAGGTTCGCAGAGGTGTGCTTATTCCACGTCCTGAGACAGAAGAGCTTGTAGACTGGATAAAAGACGATATGAGTGATAAGGCAGATCTCTCTATCCTCGATATCGGTACAGGATCCGGGTGCATAGCAATATCTTTGGCACGAAATCTTTCGTTTCCTATCGTTACGGCTCTTGATTTCAGCAAAGTGGCACTTGAACAAGCACGCGAAAACGCAACTCTTCTAAAGGCAAAGGTATCTTTTGTAGAAGTAGACATGTATGAGTGGTTGCCAAAACCTGGTTCCTATGATATTATAGTAAGTAATCCACCGTATATCGCGCCTGATGAAATAGAGGATATGGAAGTTCGGGTTAAAGACTTTGAACCGGCCACAGCTCTTTTTGTAGACGGGGACAATCCTATTAAACCCTATATTAGGATTGAGGAGATAGCCAAGATAGGGCTTAAGCAGGGTGGTAGTATGTATCTCGAACTGAATCCACGGTTTGCCGACGAAGTCAAGGCATATTATGAGTCTAAACACTGGTGTGATGTTGAGGTACGCCTTGATTCATACGGAAAAAAAAGAATGATGAAAGCAACGCTCAACGATTAACGATAGATCATCAATCAATAATTCCAAACGATGAAGAAAAAACCGACAAAAGAAGAGATGCTTGTTAAGATGGCAGGGCTATGTGCCGGTGCAGAGCAATGCAGTGCCGACATAAAAGCAAAGATTCTTAAAGCCGGGTTCTCCTCTGAAACTGCTTTGGATATGATTGAGTATCTCCAGGCTAACAGATATATTGATGATACTCGCTATGCCAGGGCTTATGCCTCTGATAAGGTCAGGTTTTCAGGTTGGGGCCGTCAGAAGGTCAGAATGGGACTTAGATCTAAAAAGTTGGTCGATTCAGTAATTGCACAGGCACTTGATAATGTTAAGGAATCCGACTATATGGAGGCGCTTGAAAAAGCGCTTGTGTCAAAAGCCCGTAAGCTTGACTTGAAAGAGATTAAAGATCGCCAAAAGCTGTATCGTCACCTTGCATCCCGAGGTTTTGAGTCTGCGCTCATAGTATCAGCTATAAGAAACTATATAAAACAGCACGGCACAGAAGGATGAATGTAATAAGGGATATAGTCGATTTCTTTCTTCCGCGCACCTGCCACATCTGCGGTTGTCAACTTCGTGATTCCGAGACCACATTCTGTGTCAGGTGCGTAGAAAATATGCCTCGTTCTCTCTATCACCTGATGCCTATGAACCCGATGGAGCAACGTTTTGCCGGGATTGTGCCATTTGTAAGAGCCACAGGACATTTTATATATTCGCGCAATTCGGAACTTGCCGGTGCCATACATGATATGAAATACCGTAAGTTTCCCTCCGTCGGACGTCGTCTTGGCGAGATTGTCGGGTCTGAACTGAATATGTCTGCATTTTTCGAAGGGGCGGATTGTGTGGCCGGAGTGCCGATGCATTGGAGCAAGAGAGTTCGTCGCGGTTATAATCAAGCGGAATATATAGCTGAAGGAGTAGGTCTTGCCGTAGGGCTTCCTGTGATCGATGTGCTTGAAGCCGTAAGGGCGCACAAGACTCAGACTGCGATGACAATTGAGCAACGACGCGCTAATCTCGCAGGCTCATTCAAGATAAAAGATACTGCCAAACTTAAGGGGAAGGGGCTGGTAATAGTCGATGATGTGTGTACCACTGGCGCCACCTTGCGTACACTCTCAGAAATGATTGTATCCGAAGTGCCTGATTGCCGTCTATACCTCCTTTCCCTGTGTGTCACCGTCTGATATTGCCGAGATTCGCCTGTTACAAATGGATTTTTTTTATAATATTCTTGGATATTTGATGCAAATATCGTAAATTTGCGTTATAATTGGGAGGATATGTTGATTTGGCATCTTCCTTTCTCCTCTAAAATAAGATATTATGAATACTCCAGACAAAATGCTTGCAGAAAAACTTCTGCATATCAGTGCGATAAAACTACAGCCGTCAATTCCGTTCGTATGGAGTTCCGGCTGGAACTCGCCTATCTATAACGACAACCGCAAGGCCTTGTCATATCCGGATGTGCGCAATTTTATCAAGATAGAGTTGGCCCGCATGATCATGGAAAATTTTCCTGAAGTAGATGCGATCGCTTCAGTAGCTAACGGAGCCATTGCATTGGGGCTTTTGGCCGCCGATGCCATGGGGCTTCCCTTTGCCTATGTGAGAGACACTCCGAAAGATCATGGACTTGAAAACACAATTGAGGGAAATCTTAAGCCCGGTTGGAAAGTTGTAGTGATTGAGGATCTTATCTCTACCGGAGGCAACTCATTGCGTGCTGTTGAGACTGTAAATAATGCCGGTTGTGAGGTTATAGGCATGGCAGCACTCTTCAACTATGAATTCCCAATTGCCGTGAAGCGTTTGCGCGAGGCGAATATCAACACTGTTGCTCTCTGCACCTATACCGCAATGCTGGAAGTGGCAGAGAAGATTCAGTTCATCAGTAATGAGGAGGCCGAGACTCTTCGTGAATGGAGAAAAAATCCGGGAGCATGGGTGCCGGAGCATCCGGATGCATTCCATCCCGCTGAATAAAAAACTTGTAAACACTAAATTTAGATAAGGAAATGGCTACTTATAAAAGCGACGAAGTTACGCTGAAAGCGTCGGCCGAGACCGTTTTTGAACGTCTCGGAAATTTTGAATCGCTTAAGAGTCTGCTTGCGCAGGTGCCTGAAGATCAGATTCCTGCCGACAAGAAAGAGATGTTCGACAGTATAAAGCTTACCAACGACAGCATCGAGCTACCCGGAGGTCCCGTCGGCTCCATTCGTCTCAAGGTCGTTGAGAAAGTCGCACCAGAGCGTATCACTCTCAAAGGGGAGGGGACTCCGGTTCCTCTTTCCTTGCAGCTCGACATTCATCCCGTAGATGAATCAGCATGTCGTGCCCAGGCAAAGGTTGATCTTGAAATTCCGGCGATGCTCCGTCCGATGATTTCAGGACCTATGCAAAAGATGACAGAGCAGTTTGCTCAGGTGCTTCGTTCCATTCCGTTCTGATTAACAAGATTGCAGATGACCTGTTTCCTATCCTTTCTGAAGAAGGGTAGTCTCTTCATGTCGCTGATGGCTTTGCTGTCAGCCTTTGTTTCATGCAATCAGGTTGATGATGACAGAATACCATCGCTCCCGGTCTACATTAATCTTTCGGGAGCCGGAATGTGGAATACTTATGGAGTGTCAGGTGTCGGGATATCCAGAAATTTCATCAATTTTCAGGGTGTAGTGAGTCCTTCCGGATTCCCGTTCACTGCAAATACCTATCTTGGATATGGTGGAATTTTGTTGATTGGAGGAGTGGACCCTTTTACCGCCGAGCCTAATGTGCCTTTGGCTTACGACCTGTCTTGTCCGGTAGAATGCAGCCAGACAGTCCGTGTGAGAATTGATGCCGACAATCTGGAAGCAGTTTGTCCTGAATGTGGTTCGCGCTACGATGTAATCACGTCCGGAGGTAGTCCTGTAGGTGGGCCTGCTCTCACCGGCAAATATAAATATGCTCTTCGACGCTATGTTTGCGATCCCGGACAAGGTGGCGGATATATAATTCATAATTAAGATGGAAGAATTGCTTTATATGGTACTGCGAGGAATAATCATCGGTGTCGTAATTTCGGCTCCGATGGGCCCGGTAGGCATATTTTGCATTCAGCGTACCCTTGACAAAGGGCGTCTTTCAGGTTTCTACACCGGTGTCGGGGCTGCAATATCCGACTTGATATATTGTCTGCTTACCGGTTTTTGCCTCTCATTTATTGAGGAATTTATCAACAATCATCGTTCCCCGATTCAGTTGCTGGGCTCGCTTGTGCTTATATTTTTTGGAATATGGCTTATCCGTAAGAAACCTGACGGATCGTTGGCAACAGATGTTGACCATGAAAGTCCGTCGAGGGAAGGCGATATTCTAAAGGGGTTTGCACTGACATTTTCCAACCCCTTGATATTGTTCCTTATTATTGGTCTATTCGCTCAGTTCAACTTTGTGATAGAAGGCATTAAATTCTATCACTATCTTCTTGGATTTTTGGGAATAATAGCGGGTGCTCTCGGTTGGTGGTGGGTTGTCACATTTTTTGTTGACAAACTGCGTGGCCACTTTAATCAACGCACCATGAAATTGATAAATGCCATTGTTGGTACGATCATCCTTATATTTGCAGCTGTAGGAATTATCTCTTCTGCTTCAACGCTTCTTGCCGCACGCCCGATTCCACTTCATCAGTTCGCGGGCCGTATGACAGCAACATTCCGTGTGGCTGATTCCTCCATGAAAGGTTGGACAGTGTATTTGTCTGATTCTTGCAGCAACAGTGTTAGTATATCAGTAAGCCCCCGGTCTATATCTGAGCCATTTGGTGATTCCCGGGTTGACGTCTTGGCCGTAAAGGTGCATGAAATCCCTTCAGGAATTGAATTAGGGACAGCCGATTTATCTGAAGGTGTAGATCCCTATCGAGGAAAGAATGCGTGGAGAATCACAAGGATTGGGGATAACTGGAATATTTTTGCAGGAAATCGTGAATATAGGCATGTGCTTTCTTTTGTGGCTGCGCTCCCCGGTGATGTGTTCCCGGAGATAGTAGCAAATTCTCCGGGTGGAATAAATCTGTCGGAACTCAATGTAGATATAAAGTCGTATGAAATGCCCGCCTCTCATGAAGCGGATATTTTTTTTGATATGCAGCAATCTTCCACCCAAGCGAAAGGATTAGGTGGAATCTATTCTCTTCTCGATTATGATTTCGATGACACCTATGCAAAGATAGGAGGCAACTATCGTGTGGCTGTCATTCCGGTAGGAGACTCCGGATGCTACGATATAATTTATTTAGACGGAGCCACTGCTAATGCTTCAGTTTGGAACCGTGGAATGAAAAAGGGATTGCTGAAGACAACCCCTTTTGCAAATATATTTGATGTAGAATGGTACGATGCCGAAGGCACTTTGATGAATCGGGATGTTAATGCTGAATTTGATCCGCTCGCTAAGACTCTTATGGTCAAGTTTCCCTATCAGAACAGCAATCTCCGTTTCCGTCAGGAATGATATAATATTTTTACCATCGTCCTGAAGCACCTCCACCTCCGGTGGCTCCTCCTCCGAACCCGCCGCCAAAGCCGCCGCCGAAACCACCTCCACCTCCACGGTGCCGGGATGAGCCTAATATGGCAGCCGCCGCCATAGCTGCAGCTATGTCTTTCTTAGGAATCCTATAGCCTTTGTTATCCTGATTCCCGCAATACTCACATTTGTATTGCCTTACTCCCTCGCCATCCGTCTGATACGTCGGTTGTCGCAAAACTCTGCTCCCAAGGTAGTGATAGGCTCTGGTGCCACAATGAGGACAGTAGGAATATTGAGAATGGGCTATCGGGTATGGCACAACCTCCGTCTTTCCACATTTATCACACCTGTGCACATCGTAGTGAACGGAACCGAGTTTTTCTTCAAATTGTTGGCTCGGTGTCAGTGCACCCATTGCTTCCTGAGATTTGAGCATCCGGGTTCTACCCCCACAATTGTCGCATGTATGGCTTCCGTAACGTGCTTTGCGGTAATGATAGAGCGCAAGCAGATAGAAAGGCAGGGCTGTAAGCAGTGTTCCTATTGCAATGAATCCGAAGAAATTTAGAGTAGATCTCCATTTCCGGGCTTTTTCTATTGTGGAACTCATCTTTCGGGTTTTAATCCGGTCGCTGACATAGCTCCATGCCGCCACAATCCAAAGTAGAAAAGCAACTATCCCTAAGAAAGAAAATATGGTCTCCTTGCTGATTGGTGCTTCTTCCAATCCTGAGTAATTGTCTGATAGTTTTGATTTAAGTTCCTCTGCATATACCGGATCCTCCATTATCTCGGCTATCATCCTGGTGGCATCATCCACGGCACAATCAAGACAGTCTTTTCTCATGTTGGGAATCACAGCGTTGTTTATGATGTGACCGCATGTGATGTCGGGGAGAACTCCTTCTGCACCGTACCCGGTCTGGATTCTTACCTCACGGCTGTCGGGCGAAATAAGTAGAAGCACACCGTTGTCTTTGTCTTTTTTGCCTATTCCCCAACGTGTAAAAACTTTCTCAGTGAAATCTTCGATTGTGTAGTCGCCAATAGATGGCACTATCGCGACAGCCACCTCGGCGGAAGTGGAGTCCCGTAAGGCATGTAACCTTGCATTTACCATGCGGCGTGTCTCGGCGCTTAACCTGTTTTCCGGATCGGCAACATACTCATAGCGGTTGGCGATATTGGGATTCACTATCTCATCGGGTTCATAATCCCGTCCGATGGCTGGGAATACCGCAAGCGCCAGAATAAACAGAATAATATATCTTGTCAGAGAGTTCCTCATAGTGAATCCTTATTTATATTCCATTAATCGTTGATAATTCATCATTTATAATCATGTCACACTGCCGGTAGAGTATGCCCGTTGAGTGTTCTGAACAGGTCGAGTGCATATACATCTGTCATTGCAGACACATGGTCTAATACTCCCTGAAGCCGAGTGCTCAGATTTTCGGAACGAACATCATATTGTCGTGGAACTTTCTCGAGCAGTAACTGTGAATACGCCTTGGCCGGTTCTGTCACTGCACCTACAAGATTTTCCATAAGATAGGTGATGATTCGGTTACCGGCCAGTTCAATGTCCACAACCTCCGGTGCCCTATATATCTTTTGCCACGCCGTGTCACTGCAAGTGTTGTATGCTTCGCTGAGTCTTCCCGGAATATTCTTCACAAGACCTCCATGGTAGTCACCTGCGAGAATTTCCTTTTCATGATCGGTGAATTCTTTTGAGCATCCACCCACGAGAGCCCCAATCACTTTCGACCGCATGTAGCCAACTTGTTCATTCGGGTCGTCGAGGCGACGCATTGAATTGATCATATATGCCTGTTCATCTGCAGAGAAGAAATTGAGCAGAAGCGACTTTACTTCATCAGTAGAGAGAATTTTCAGCTTGTGGGCATCTTCTATATCCATAATCTGGTAGCAGATGTCGTCGGCAGCCTCCATCAAGAAAACGAATGGATGGCGTGCATGTACTCCATGCTCTGTTTCAGGTATGCCAAGCTCATAAGCGACCTTCAGGTAAATGTCTTCTTCAGTCTCAAAAAATCCGAATTTTCCCTTTTCTCCGGCGAGTGTAGACGGATACGGGTATTTGACAACAGATGCCAGTGCGCTGTAAGTCATTGCATATCCACCTTCTCGTCGTCCCTCAAATTTATGGGTCAGAAGCCGAAAAGAGTTTGCATTGCCTTCAAAATTTGCAAAGTCACTCCATTGCCGATGAGTCAGGGCAGGCTTTAGTGAGATGCCTGAACCCTCAGTGAAGAAACTCGAAATGCTCTTTTCCCCATTGTGCCCGAAAGGAGGATTGCCAAGATCATGGGCAAGACAGGCAGTGGCGACTATGTCTGCCATATCTCTTAGCTTTGAAGCATCAGGAGAATTTTTATGTCTGTCAAGAAGTATATTCGCTACCTCATTTGCCATGGAGCGACCGACGGAGGAAACTTCTAAGCTGTGTGTCAGACGGTTGTGTACAAATATTGACCCCGGTAGTGGAAACACCTGGGTCTTGTTTTGAAGACGTCTGAATGGCGACGAGAAAATAAGTCGGTCGTAATCCCGCTGGAAGTCGGAGCGGGTATGTTGTTGCGGATCGTGGTATTGTTCCAGCCCAAGCCGCTTGTCAGATATGAGTCTCTTCCAGTCCATAATGCAAAATTAGCGAAATTATTTGTTAAAAAATCTTTCGATATTGATTTTTTTTGTAATTTTGCGGAGTTTTTCCAAAGAATGTATGAAATACATCGGTAAAAAGAATTGTTTTCATAAGGAGAATGCCCGTATGCTGTTGGCCTCCTTAATGCTTATTTTGCTGGTTTCCTGTGGGAATAAGGCAGCAAACATCAGTTATGAACCTGAATCATCTGATGCAAATCAGTTTCATGCCGACAACGACATTGCAATGACAGTCTGTTCGCTTGTCGATGCCTTAAGAGTGGGGGAGCGTCTTGACTCCACCGACTATAATTTCGACGGCATACTGACAGACGGTCAGGGAACTCCCCTGTACACCGACGTGGAAGGCAATCCCGGCGAATGGAAAGTCAGGGTAGAGAATAGTGAAGAAGCCCGCATTAGCAATTTGTATCTTGGCGATCTCATGACGGAAGACCTCCGCAACTATATCTTGGGAGCTCTTGGCTTAAATAATGCAGACCTTGCCACTGCTTATGTCAATCCTTCAGACGAGCATGAGTTTATATGGCTTTTCGATGCCGGCGATGTAAATGTGGCGTTTTCCGAGACTTTGGCTAAATATCCAAATGGACTTGAAGGAACACTCATGGCAGTGTCAGTCTCCAAGAAATAAAATGTCTCATGCCGGGTTGATGCAAAAGATCCCGTCTTTACTCATAATTGAGATAATACCCAGACACTCAAGAATCCTACGGCTGTACCTGCAAGCACCTGCATAAGGGTGTGGCGACCGAGCCATATACGTGCCGACCCTAGCAATCCCGCAAGCAATATGCTTCCTGCTATCCACCATGTCATTCCCGGTGTGGCCGGCCCCTCCTTGACCACCTGGATGAGCATGGCCACAAGCCCGGCAATACCGGCTGCATGCGCACTGATCTTCCAACGGAAATTAACCAGAAGATTAATTAGTGCCGCCAGCGCGCCTCCTGCATAGAACATCGCCACCCAGAGCGGAGCCATCTTCATATAAAGAAACCATCCAGTGCCTGCAAGGCATACGATTGTGATGATGTAGGGCACCAGACGTTCCTTCCTTCCATTGAGGCCTATGTCGGAAATTACCCCCATCTTCTTTAGAAGAAGCACCAAAAGCATTGGGATGATGAAATTTGCACCAAACACTATCAACGTGAACACCAGCTTGGTGGTAAATGGAGCAAAAGATAGGAACGATAGGGAGAAAATCAGTATGATTCCATATACGGGCATCAGCAACGGCACAAAAATCCATGAAATAAGATTTGCGCATTTTGTGACAATTTTTTCAATAAGGGTATTGTCTTCAGGTTGTTGCGGTGCGTCATCAGCTATGGCTGAATTGTTTTTGCTTGAGTCATCGGCATCCACAGCATCGGCTGATGGTTTGGAGAGTGTCTCTGCAATGGGCTCGGATGTGTCCGGTTTTTCCGGTTCCGGCGGTACCCAACCTTCAGGTTTGGGCATATAATCAAAGTGATTAGACATATCGATAGAATTGAGAAGGTACTGGACTTGTGAAATTCATATCCATTCTTGTTATCGGATGTGCAAAGCGAAGTGTTTCGGCATGCAGGGCAAGGCGATGCAGCGGTCCGGCTCCTTTGCCATATTTCTTGTCGCCAGTTATAGGGCAACCCAGATCGCGGGCATGGACCCTAATCTGATTCTTTCTGCCTGTGTCGAGCGAGAATTCTGCAAGGGTGTGCCCTTTCCCTTTTTTTCGGACCCGATAGCGGGTGACTGCAAGTTTCCCATCGCTACCATTTTCAGTAGAATAAACCTCGTGTTGAGATGTCTCTGCCAAATGAGTCCGTATCACTCCGCT
Source organism: uncultured Sangeribacter sp. (assembly GCA_964421525.1). GTDB lineage: Bacteria > Bacteroidota > Bacteroidia > Bacteroidales > Muribaculaceae > Lepagella. Next base: position 12,284 of record CAYQXG010000004.1, read on the forward strand.
TTGTTCTTCCATTTCCCCGTCGAGAAGCGCCACATACTTACGTTGGAGCACCATATTGTTCCAATTATGCTGGAGATTTTCCTTTGCCTCCATGGTTTTGGCAAAGATCATAAGACCTGAAGTGTCGCGGTCAAGGCGATGCACGATGAATATCTTGTTTGAGGGGTGAATTGACTTCACATATTGGCGCAAGATGCTGTAGGCGGTTTCCACATTGCTCTTTTTTGAGGAATCAGTGCCTACCGAAAGAAGTCCATAACCCTTGTCCACTACTAGTATGTCGTCGTCTTCGTAGACTATTTTAATGCGCGGGTGACTGAATACCACAAAAGGACGGGTGAAATTAAGTTCCACCACATCTCCCGGTGCAACCGGAGCGTCGAATGAATTCAGCACTCTTCCGTTGATGGCGAAATGGTTATACTTTAGCCATTTCTTTATGTCGCCACGTTTGGCATCAGGAAGCATGGAAATAGCGAATTCCATGAGCCCCATTGTCTTCTCACCTTTGTTTTCCCGGCGCATGATTCGGTCGGGTTGCCAGTTTGCAATATTTCTGTTTCTGTAACCATTCATATAGTATAAAACACTTTCGATTGCATTTATTCCTCACTATTTTGATATTTTTATTGTATCAGTTTGAAAAAAAATTATTACTTTTGCATCGTCAATAATGCATATTACGAAAAAAGATGAAATATTTGTTTAAAATAATCGCTCTTGCATGTGTGTTTCTCCCTGCTGCCGGTTATGCACAGCTCAGCTCCAAACTTAGTGGCATTGCACAACAAATGAATGCACACGGAGTTTTCAATACAGTTGAAGTTGCGGCCAACATAGGCACCACAGGTCTCGGTCTGGAAGTTGCATCCCCAATCACTGAATGGGCAAAACTGCGTGCAGGAGTCGACTGGATGCCTCCGTTCAAGATGCCTATGCATTTTGAACTTGACAGTTATGTCGACGGTAGTGTCAGCAATAAATTTGATAGAATCCAGGAGTTGATGTATTCTTTGAGTGGGATGACCATTGACAGGCAGATTAAGATGGAATCAAAGCCTACAATGACAACGTTCAGGTTGCTCGTCGATGTATATCCTTTCAAGAACAACAGGCATTGGCATGTCACTGCCGGATTCTTTGTCGGTGGAAAATCAATTGGCACCAGCATCAATACCATGACCGATATGCCGTCGTTGCTTGCCATGAAGATGTATAATAAACTATACACTGATGTGATGACCGGAGATATCGAGGATAGCCCTATTTTGGAAACTATTGGTGTTAGCCTTGATCCTGAAGTCTTGGATAATATGCGCATGAAAATGTCTGAATCCGGTGAACTTGGGGTTCATGTCGGCGACTATAAGGTGATAGATGAGCAGACAGGTGAGGAGAAATTAGTTCCATATTTGATGGAGCCAACTGAAGACGGTACCGTATGGGCTAAGGCCAAGGTTAATCGTTTCCGTCCTTATCTGGGCTTTGGCTATGGCGGCGCACTTAGCAAGGATGGCAAATGGCAGGTTTCCTTTGATGCCGGAGTGCAGTTCTGGGGAGGGGCTCCCAAGGTTACTACACACGACGGTACGGTCCTTAACGACCTTGTCAATCTTCGTGGCAAGATTGGCGACTATATGGATCTTATGAAGAGCATCCCCGTCTATCCTTCAGTAGACTTCCGCATTTCGTATAGGTTCTGATTCCCGCGCCCGATGGAGGAAATATTCCAGCTTCTTTGGGCAGGCCGTATGCTTGGGCTACCTCTCACGCTGATTAATGGCGAGAGAGTGAAGGTTATAGATCCCGGTATACTCAACAGAGATGCCGGCCCCGATTTTTTCAATGCCAAGGTCAATATTGGAGGAAAGACTTGGGCGGGAAATGTCGAGATTCACATGAAGGCTTCTGATTGGCACCGGCATGGACACGACAATGATCCGGCATACGATAACGTGATTCTTCATGTTGTGGCGGTTAGCGATACTATTATAGTGCGTGGCGACGGTTCGGAAATTCCGCAGATGGGGGTGTCATTGCCGAAAAATTTCTATCAGACATTTGCATATCTAACATCTACAGTGCCTGAAATAAGGTGTGCGTCACTACTTCATGAGGTAGATGCTATACGTCGTACAGATTGGCTGGAGTCTCTGACTCTTGAGCGTCTTCAGCTGAAGGCCTCGAGAATTGAGGAAATATTGCGCGACCGCAATGGAGACTGGAATGCTGCATGTTTCATTACCCTTGCACGTGGTCTTGGATTTGGACTCAACAGCATTCCTTTCGAGATGCTTGCTAACAGTGTCAATCTCAATCATCTCAGGCGGCATACCGACAATATCATGCAGATGGAGGCGATTTTCTTTGGCCAGGCCGGGTTGCTCGATCCGATGCTTAACCGCGACGACCAAAGATATCAGCTGATGTGTCGTGAATATCAGTTTCTTGCAAGAAAATATGATTTGCATCCGATCTCTCGCAGTTGCTGGAAATTTGCAAGGACAAGGCCGCAGAATCTTCCATATCGCCGAATAGCTCTGCTTGCAAAGGGAATGGCGGAGACCCCTGACTTACTCAATAAGATCATCAACTCCGAGGGAGATGAAGATCGACTGCGCACCCTTTTCCAATGGAAAGTGGATCCATATTGGAGCCGCCGGCTCACATTCGGCGGTGACTGTCAGACACCGGCAAATCCGCCGTCGCTTTCAGATGCAAGTGTCAACATTCTTTTGATCAATGTGGTTGCTCCGTTGCTCTATGCGTATGCTCTTTTGCATTCCGATCATGACATGAAGGAATCTGCCGTAAATCTTTTGCTCGCACTTCCTCCTGAGCGCAATGCAATTATAAGAAATTGGGAGCATCTTGGGTTTTGCCCAAAAGATGCTGCCGGTAGTCAGGCGCTGATTCATTTGCGAAAGGAATATTGCGATCGTCACGAGTGCCTGCGTTGCAGATTCGGATGCCGGCTGCTTCGATCGCAAGCTGTCAGTCGAGATTCTTAGACCCCGTCTCATAAAGATTTTAAGAGCCCCGGGCAGAGGTAACTTTTTTGAAGATATTGACATAAATTGAACTCAAATATTAAATTTTAATAATGATTTCTAACATATAAGAGAAAGAGATTCTCCTGGGGAAATTACCCAAAGCCTCGCTGGCTTGGGCGCTTTTCGACCTTTGGCTCAGTCACATAGCCCGCTATGCTCCCGAGCCTGCATGCCGAAAATCATCCCAACCCAGCTTCCCCGGGGCCTCTCAAATCTTATGAGAGGGGGTCTTAACTTGCGTAGCCGTCGTTAAAATGTGTCGGCTATCTTAAAATATAAATAAATTCATCACTTAAGACAGGGGAAATATTTGCCAGTCTCATCTATTTTTATTAATTTCGCGTCAAAATAGACAGAATTCCAATAAGGAATGAATCTCAGATTCAAAATAATAAATTTTGCGTTAAAATTCAAAATTCAAATATATGCCACAGCAAGAAAATCAAAATCAGCTTCAGATCCAGCTCCGCCCGGAAATGGCTGATGGTAAATACTCCAACCTCGCAATGATCGGACATGGTCCCAACGAGTTTCTTATCGACTTTATTTTTGCGGCTCCCGGAATGCCGCAGGCTCCTGTGGTGAGCCGCGTCATCATGAGTCCCGAGAATGCCAAGCAGCTTCTTCATGCCCTTAACGACAACGTGAAGAAATATGAGGAAAAGTTCGGCGTAATATCTCAGCGGCGTCCGGGCCAGGCCGGCTTCAGCAATAATTAAAATATCCTCTCTCTCATCTACCTATAAGAACTTTGTCGACCCAAAAGTCTCAAAGCCACAATAACTCTGAACCCTATGCTCTACATCTATAATACCCTTTCTCGCGTCAAGCAGCCTTTCAAGCCACTCCATGAAGGACGTGTAGGCATGTATGTCTGCGGACCCACTGTCTACGGCGACGCACATCTTGGGCACGCTCGTCCGGCTATCACTTTCGACATCCTGTTCCGCTATCTTAAGCATCTTGGCTATAAGGTGAGATATGTGCGCAATATAACAGATGTGGGCCATCTCGAGCACGATGCTGATTCCGGAGAAGATAAGATTGCAAAGAAAGCCCGTCTTGAGCAACTTGAGCCAATGGAGGTGGTGCAATATTTTCTCAATCGCTATCATCGCGACATGGAAGCGCTCAACGTGCTTCCCCCCAGCATTGAGCCACATGCCTCCGGCCATATCATCGAGCAGATAGAATACGTGAAAAAGATTCTTGAAGCCGGCTACGCTTATGAGAGTCAGGGCTCGGTCTATTTTGACGTGGCTAAATACAATAAGGATCATCATTACGGTAAACTTTCAGGCAGAAATATCGATGATCTCCTAAGCACAACCCGTGAACTTGACGGTCAGGATGAAAAACGAAATCCACTTGATTTCGCTCTTTGGAAGAAAGCTGCACCGGAACATATCATGCATTGGCCATCTCCTTGGAGCGAAGGTTTTCCGGGTTGGCACCTTGAGTGTTCAACAATGGGGGAGAAGTATCTCGGTGAGGAATTCGATATTCATGGAGGTGGTATGGATCTCATGTTCCCGCACCATGAATGTGAGATAGCCCAAAGTGTCGCTGCTAAGGGGCATGACACCGTGCGCTATTGGATGCACAACAACATGATCACCATAGCCGGCAAGAAGATGGGGAAAAGCTACAATAATTTCATCACTCTCGAGCAATTTTTCAAGGGTGATCATCCTCTTCTTACTCGTCCTTATTCACCGATGGTGATACGTTTCTTTATCCTTCAGGCGCAATATCGCAGTACAGTCGATTTTTCCGACGCCGCATTGCAGGCTGCCGATAAGGCCCTGCAGAAAATGCTCGACGGTTATCGTCGTCTTCAGGCTCTTGCCCCTGCAGAAAAGTCAACCGTGGAGTTGCCCGACTTTGCTGAGAAATGCTACGAGGCGATGAACGATGATCTGAATACCCCGATGGTGATTGCGGAACTTTTCGAGGCTTGCCGCTATATAAATCAGGCTGCTGATGGCCAGATTGCTCTCGATGCTTCAGATATTGACAAGCTGAAGAGCCTTTTCGATACTTTCTTGGTAGACTTACTTGGAATCCGTGTTGATGCAACCGCCGGTTCTGGCGAAGGAGATAATGCGCATGCAAAGGCGTATGCAGGTGCTGTTGATCTGCTGATGGATGTCCGCAAGAATGCAAAGGCTGCCAAAGACTGGGCAACAAGCGACTTCATCCGCGACCGTCTCGCTGATCTTGGCTTCGATGTAAAGGATACCAAGACAGGCGTAGAATGGAAACTCAAATAATTATTGAGAATTGGTAATTGAGAATTTGGGAAACACCCTTTTATGCGAGATTAGCCCAAATCGCCGAGGCTATTCAAAATTAGAACAGGATGTACAATTATAAAAGAAGAAAAAGCAGCTTAGCCAAAGCCGGCAACATTGAGATAGGTGGCAACAATCCTATACGTGTCCAGTCTATGTGTAATACCAATACCAACGACACAGAGGCAAGTGCCGCTCAGGCAAAACGTATCGCCGATGCGGGTGGAGAACTTGTGCGTCTCACAACCCAAGGTGTGAAGGAAGCTTCCAACATGGCAAACATCAATCAGGCTCTTCTCGAAGCCGGTTGTGATGTGCCTCTTGTGGCAGATGTTCACTTTAATCCTAATGCCGCTTTTGAGGCAGCCAAGACGTGTGACAAGGTTCGCATAAATCCCGGCAATTTTGTGGATGCTGCCCGAACTTTCCGGAAACTTGAGTTCACCGATGAGGAATATGCCGGCGAACTTGATAAGATACGTTCCAAATTCGTTCCTTTCCTTAATCTATGTAAGGAAAATGGCACCTGCGTGCGTCTTGGAGTCAATCATGGGTCTCTTTCCGACCGCATAATGAGCCGTTATGGCGACACTCCTGCCGGAATGGTGGAGTCTGTTATGGAGTTTCTTCGGATAGCACGTGAGGAGAATTTTGACAATATAGTGATTTCTGTCAAGGCGTCAAATGTCACGGTTATGGTGGAGACTGTTCGTCTTCTTGTGGCAGAGATGGAAAAGGAGGATATGCATTTCCCGCTTCATCTTGGTGTGACAGAAGCAGGCGACGGCGAAGACGGCAGGATAAAAAGTGCTGTTGGTATCGGCACACTTCTCGCCGATGGTATAGGCGACACCATCCGCGTTTCGCTTAGTGAAGACCCGGAATGTGAGATTCCGGTGGCAAAAAAACTCCGTGATTATATAGAGGAACGTAAGAATCATGAACCTGTTACGGAACCGGAATCGGTGCTCCCGGGAAAGGCTCGCGACTATGCTTCCCCGCTTCCCTATGCTGAGTTCCCGGTGATGGATGTTGACTTCTCTTTGGAGAAAGACTGGCATTATGCTTCCACCGCCATGCCTCCGGCTGTGTATGGAGATGAAAAGCCGGTGGTGCTCACTACATCTTCAGTGAACCGTCCCGGTGCGATAATGAGCTGGATCGACCGTTTTGTTGCGATGGGTGGAAAGAACCCTGTTATCGTGATGATGGGATTCCTGACAGATAATTTGGAGGATCTCCAGATTCAGGCTGCAGCAGATTTTGGCCCGATTTTATTGGATGGCTACGCTTCCGGTATAGGCATTGTAGCTTCAGAGAAGTTCTCTAAGGATGAGGTGAAGAGTGTTGCGCTTGGAATACTTCAGGCAACTCGCCTGCGTATTTCAAAGACAGAATACATAGCTTGCCCGGGTTGCGGTCGCACGCTTTTCGACCTTCAGAAGACTCTTGCCGAAGTTAAGGCGCATACCTCTCATCTGAAAGGTTTGAAAATAGGTGTCATGGGGTGCATTGTGAATGGGCCCGGCGAGATGGCGGATGCCGACTATGGGTATGTTGGTGCGGGCCCTGGACGTGTATCTATATATAAAGGTAAGGAGCTCGTGAAAAAGAATATTCCGGCTGATGAGGCTCTGCCTGCTCTTCTCGACCTGATTGAGCAGACAAGCTGCAAGTCTTGAACATTTAGTTATAAAGTGTAGAGATGCAGCCCGAGGTGTGCCTTTCATGGCTTGATAGCCCTGAAAATCCCTCAAGCTCTTAAAGACTTTAAGCGAGAAACATGACTTCCGGCATCTTTTACCTGAAATGCCAAAAAAAACTTAAAAAATTTTTTTCATATTTTTTGTGAATATTGAATTTTTATATTAATTTTGCATTCGTTTATAAGGATGAAAAGGAATGTTCATATTCAGACTTGCAGACTTCAACACTCTACAGGAGTATGAATATATAACCAAAATAAATCGCAAATCGATAATATTTGAATAATTATTAATAACTTAAATTTACCAGAGATGAAGAAAAAAGTACTCTATGGGGTGTTCATGGCTCTGTTTGCTTTTGCAGCCATTGGTACTCTCCAGTCCTGTAAGGACGACGTGAGCGACTTGAAAACTCAGATCACTTATGATGTGGCTAATCTCAAGTCTCAACTTGCTGCAATGCAGGATAACCTCCAGCAGCAGATTACAGCCAACAAGAATAAGGCTGATAAAAATGAGCAAGACATCGCTCAGCTGCGTAGTGATTTGGCTCAGTATGCAACAATTAGCTATGTTGACGGTCTCATCGGCGACAAGAGCCAGATTCCGGCAGGTGGCTTGGTTGAAATGATCACAGGTGCTTTGTCACGTATTGATGGTCTTGAAAATGCACTCGGAACTGAAAATGATCCTGTAACAGAAAACACTGTTTATGGTAAGTTGAACGCTCTTAAGGCAGGTCTTGATGCAATCGAGACTGAACTTGGCCAGTTGGATACTGCAATGCAGGCGCTTTCTACCAAAGTCGATAATCTTCTTACTGATTTCAATACTCTTAAGACTGACGTAAATGATCTTAAGGAGAAAGTTGCTGCTATCGAGGCTAACTTCGATGCTATCACAGGTCGTCTTGACGATCAGGTAACCGGCGTCCTCATCCAGGGCACTGACAACCCGATCTTCGGTAACTTCAGCCTTCCTATTGGTGTTAAGAGCAACATGCTCTTCCAGTGGTATGGTATGAACGAACAGACTGATGAATGGGAATTCCCAACTGCAGAACTCGCTTATGGTGTAGAAGATAGATATCTCTGCGACTATGCTCTGTTGGAGGTTCTTAAGCCTGCAACTGTGACAATTCCTGCTCCCGGTGAATATTATGGTCTCGGTGACGATGAAAATATTTCACTTGGTAAGGTTTATCTTACTGTAAACCCGACTAACGTTAATTTCACCGGCAAGTCATTTGCTCTTGAAACTTCTAAGGGTGTTGAAGGTCGTCTTCCTTATGGTGTAAATGTTAAGGAAAGCACTGATGAACTCTATTTCGGTTATACTTCTCGTGCTGCTGAGAATGGCTTCTATGAAGGCGAAGTTATGATGCCTAAGACTGAAGAGGCTATTGCACTGACTAAGATCGATATCGAACAGGATCTTATCACTTCAATGAGCGCTGCTCTCAAGGATCCTTCAAAGCGTACTGCCGCTACTCTTATGAAGTCTCTCTACGACGTAATGTCTGGCAAACTTCCTGCTTATGCAGTTCGTGCTGATTGGAATTACAACGATCTCGAAGGTAACAGTGTTGCTACTGCAGTTCTTAGCCAGTATGACCTCGCTGTTGCTACTGCAAGACCTCTTAGCTACAACTTCTTGAAGGGTCAGTCTTTCGGTGAAAAGATGCCTACTATCGGTCACATTGAAAACTACATCAACCGTATCAAAGAGAAGATTGAAGGCAAGATTAACGTCAATATGGATGTTACTGTAGCTGGCGCTAAGATCTCTTTGGTTGGTAATGATAATTTCACATTCGCTGCTGGTGATGCTGCAAATACAGTTGTTTGTACAATTTCCGGTCTTCAGATTGGTAATAATGAGGTTGCTGCCTTCAAATCTGAGGAAGCTGCTCCTGAAGAAGTAATGGCTGCTATCAATAAAGCAATTTGCGAGAAGATTATCGAAGTTCAGAATGTAACTGAAGATTCTAAGAAGGCTGAAGTATATGTAGCAGTTGACGCAAGCCTCCTTCAGATGCAGAAGGAACTCAGCGCTGCTCTTGACGGTGTAACTGGTTCTCTTACTAACGGCGTATTCGACAAAGTTCTTGCTCACAAGGATCGCATCAACCAGATGTTTGACCTTTACAACAAGGTTGCCAACAAGATCAACCGCGTTCTCAAATATCCTACTGACTACCTCCAGGTTGCAGCATTCTATGCTACTAAGGACGATGTTAACATCCTTTCTTGCGAGGCTGAATCACCGACTCAGTTCAAGGGCGAAGGTAACTACATGAACCTTTACCTCTCAAGCTACAATGGTGAACTCATTGTTCCTGCTTATAAGAAGTATATCGCTATCACAGCTATCGATGACGACCACGCTGGTATTAAGGAAGCAAACGACAAGTGCGCTGACCTTAACACAGTTCTCGACGGTTCTCGTATCCGCGTTCAAATTCCTGCAGGTGTATTCGTGGCAGGTAAGAAGTATGAGCTTACTTATCAGGCAGTCGACTACAGAGGCTGGGTATCTACAAGAAGATTCTACATCCAGGTTAACTAAGTTTCGATAATTTCGTGTCCGGGGTCGTTCCCCGGCTCCGGACCGATTTAAAAAAACTATTCGTAAATCTAAAAAACACAGAGTTCAATTATGAAATTAAATAAAATTCTGCTCGCTGGTGCTATGCTTTTCGCTGGAGCTTCTGCTATGGCACAGGAAACCATCACCGAGTACAATTATGTTCCCAACTGGTACCTCCAGGCACAATTCGGTGGTCAGGAAACTCTCGGAGAATCCTCTTTTGGCCATCTCTTCAGCCCGAATGCTCAGATTGCAGTAGGCCGTAACTTCAACCCCTATATCGGCGCTCGCCTTGCTATAAATGCTTGGAAGTCAAGAGCAGCTCAGAACTTCACTCTTGCTGACGGTGCTGCTGCAAATCAGCGTTGGAGCTGGAACTATGTTGCTCCTACTGTTGACGCTGTAGTTAATCTTACAAACCTCATCGGTGGCTACAACCCCAACCGTCTCGTTGACGTTGATCTTATCGCCGGTATCGGTGCTAACATCGCATTCAGCAATGATGGTGCTAAGACAGCTCACAATGCACTTGTAAATGCAGGTGCTGAAGGTCTCGGTCTTCTTTGGGACGGCACAACTGCTCGTTTCCTCGGTCAGGCTGGTCTCGACCTTAACTTCAACGTAAGCGAACACGTTGCAATCGGTCTCGAAGTTATGGCTAATGTTCTTCCTGACGGATATAACTCAAAGGAAGCAGGTAACGCTGACTGGTATTTCAACGGTCTTCTCGGCGTTAAGTACACTTTCGGTCCTAAATATAACAAGACTACCCGCACTGTAGAAGTTCCTGTTGCTCAGCCTCAGGTAATCGAGCGCATCATCGAGAAGGTGGTTGAAGCTCCAGCTCCTGCAGCTCCTGTAGTAGAGGAAGTTAAGCCTGAAATGCTTCGTCGTGACGTATTCTTCCGTATCAACACTTCTACTATCACTAAGGAAGAAATGGCAAAGGTGACTGAAGTTGCTCAGTTCCTCAAAGATCACCCCAACGCAAAGGTTACTATCACAGGTTATGCTGACAAGGGTACAGGTACACTCGCTATCAACCTTCGCCTCAGCAAGCAGCGTGCTGAAATCGTTGCTAAGACTCTGAGAACTAACTATGGCATCGCAGCTGACCGCATCACTGTAAAGAGCATGGGCGAAGCTGAAGATCAGCCTTATGCAGATCCAGTAGACAACCGCGTTGCTATCTGCGTTTGCGAAAACTAAAAATTCGTTCTGGATACAATATTTGATGCATCCATAACGTTATAAAAAAGCACATCCGTCGTGTCAGAGTGCACGACGGATGCCTTTTGTTTATTTAAATGTAACAATATGAAGAAATTTTTACTTTTTGCATTGATAGCTTTGATGGGTCTCCCTGTATATGCTGACCTTAATGGCGATGGATTTTACAGGGTTCAGAATGCGTTCACAAAACGTTATGTGTATTTGCTTGATAATCGTGGTTCCTATAGTATAGGAAGCACCTCGGCTGATGTTAATGCCATACACCTCTATAAAGATGCTCAACGTAGATACTCAGATCCTTCATCTATATTATACGTTAGCCATGTATCGGATAGCTATTATAATATCTCAGGACAAAATACAAGTGTCTATGGCTTGCTTGAAACCTATATAAAGCTATATCCTGCCGGCGAATATGACGGGATGAATTCATATTTTGCTTATGCTTCCAAGTCCGGGATGGTGAAATATCTGTGTGATAACCGTACGAGTTCTTACGAAGACAAGGGTATAATTGCGGTGGACCCCCAAGGTGATAAACAGCGTCGTCAATGGTATATTCTGCCCGTGGATGCTGATACTGATGAGTATTTTGGAATCACGCCTTCCGTGACTGCCGGTGATAAATATTATCATCCCTTCTTTGCAGATCTTGCATATAAGGCTAAGTCGGATGGTATGAAATTCTATGTAGTGACAGATATTGACCCCGTTGGTGCTGTTGTGGTAAGGGAACTTCAGGGATCAGTGCCATTAGGAACCCCAGTTATCATAGAATGTTCTAATCAAAATCCTTCGGACAATCGCCTTGACCTTGGTTTCTTCTCTTCGGAATATGGTAATACGGATGGAAATAAGCTTTCAGGAATTTATTTTGACAACGATGTCTCGGATAAGCGTCACTATAACAGGACTCCGTTTGATAAGAACTCTATGAGAGTGCTTGGTGAAGTAGATGGTAAATTAGCTTTCGTTAGGGGTGACTACGACTTTATCCCCCGCAATCAAGCTTATCTACCTCTTTCAGATGCTAATCTGCATGGTATCGACAACTTCTTGGTGATGACTGCGGAAGAGTTGGAAGACTACAAAAAGCAGATTGGCGACGGAGTGGAAATAGTTGGTCAATCTAATGTTGTAGACGTGTATAGTGTCGATGGCAGACTTGTCAAAACAGGCGTTGACCGGAATGAAGTGTACAATCTTGGACGAGGTGTATATATTCTGCGTAATGGTAACAAGGCAGAGAAACATATCGTGCATTAAATAAGCAACCATTATATCTTTTTAAATGTTATATAAAGTGGGGACGCATGAACGCCTTCCCGCTTTATTTTTTTATTTATAGGTTGAATAGTTATTGACTAACGGCCGCTGATCACAATTAAAAAAGGTAAATATGGACCAAGATATAAAGACATTCGAGGATTTGGGCGTGGCTCCAGGTCTTCTAAAGGCTATCGGTGAACTCGGTTTTGAACATCCGATGCCAATTCAGGAAATGGTGATTCCTCATCTTTTGCAGAAGGAAGGAGATGTGGTAGGGCTTGCACAGACAGGCACAGGAAAGACTGCTGCTTTTGGCCTTCCTCTTCTTCAGCGCATCAACCAGGAAAGTGACTCCACGCAGGCACTTGTAATTGCTCCTACACGTGAGCTTTGTCTTCAAATTGCCGGGGATCTTGCCGATTTTGCAAAATATCTGGATGGTGTGAAGATTATCCCAGTCTACGGAGGCAGCAGCATAGAATCACAGATTAAGGCCATAAGGAAGGGAGCCCAGGTCATTGTAGCCACTCCCGGTCGCCTCATCGATCTCATCAAGCGTGGGGTTGTGAAACTCGAAAATGTAAATACTGTAATTCTTGACGAAGCTGATGAGATGCTCAATATGGGCTTCATCGATGACATCAACGAAATTCTATCGCATGTGCCTGAAGATCGGAAGATGCTGATGTTTTCTGCGACAATGCCTAAGGAAATTGCAGCTATCGCACGCAATTTCATGAAGGATCCGGTGGAATTTGTAGCAGGCAATAAGAATGAAGGCTCCAAGAATGTGAAGCATGTCTACTATATGGTTAAGGCTCATGATAAATATCTTGCGCTTAAACGTGTGGCAGACAATAATCCGGATATATATGGCATCATTTTCTGCCGAACGAAGCGTGAGACCCAGGAAATTGCCGACAAACTTATAGCAGATGGCTATAATGCAGACTGTCTGCATGGCGACCTGTCGCAGGCACAGCGCGATCTCGCTATGAAGAAATTTCGTGACCATGTAACACAACTGTTGGTGGCTACCGATGTGGCCGCCCGAGGACTTGATGTAGACGACCTGACCCACGTGATCAATTATGGACTACCGGATGATGTAGCTGTCTACACCCATCGTTCCGGACGTACCGGGCGTGCAAACAAGACCGGAGTGTCAGTGGCTATCATACATTCTCGTGAGCGCAGCAAGCTTCGCGAGATTGAGAAACGAATAGGCAAGACTTTTGAATACAAGAAAGTGCCTACCCCCGACCACATAATTGAGAAACAGATCTATAATCTGGCTGATCGCATAGAAAGAGTGGAGGTTAATGATGAACAGATAAGCCGCTTCCTTCCGGGAGTGCGCAAGAAACTGGAATGGCTTTCAGAAGAAGACCTTCTTAAGCGAGTGCTCTCGCTGGAATTCAACAGACTGCTTGATTATTATCGAGACATGCCGGATATAGACCTCAATGCTGACGACAAGAAAGAACGTGGAGGTCGCGACAGAAAGGAAAAAGGTGAGCGACGTCCCAAAGGCGATAAAGACCGTCGCACAGCAGAGGAGGGTTTCGAGCGCCTTATGGTGAATATAGGCAAAGCCGACGGTTTCTTCCCCGGTAATCTTATGGAGCTTGTAAATCGCTCTGTGGTAGGGCATAAACCGGAAATAGGACGAATCGACCTCATGCCTGACTATACTCTTTTTGATGTAAGGAAGAAAGATGCAAGAAAGGTGGTTGACGCACTGCGGAACGTAGATTTCTTCGGAAGAAAGATAAAGGCAGAATATGCCACTGACCGCGATTATGCACGTGAAGCTAAAGATCGACAGAAAAAGGCGGAAGCAAAAAAGAAAAAGAGCGACAAGCCAACTGCTCGCACCAACTATGAAATGTCGCTGAACGGAGAAAAGGGCACTAAGAAAAAGAGCTCGAAAAAGAAGGAGACAGCTCCAAAATCAAAATATAACGGAAATTACGATATTTTCAAGAAAAAATGACTTTCTGCATAAGGAAATTGCATCCAATAAGATTGATGATGCTGCTTACTTGTCTCGTGGCTACTGCCACGGGATTTGCAGGTGTTAAGACATCTGCAAATCCCGATTCTCTCACGGCTTCGAGAGTTTTTGCCGATATCCCCTTGCAGGTGCTTGATATGTTGCGTTCTTCAACTCGGCTCGATATGCTTGATTATTTTGCGCAGGCCGACAGTCTACTGGCAGTATCAGACGCTCTTGGCGGCCAAAGTAAGCTCGAGATGGTTACCCCTGACTATTTGAAGCTGTCTGTCACCCCGGTCAGCACTCTCGAAATAAAGCTACTTCCCTATAAGAAAGGAAAGATTGTAATGACTCTTTATACGGTAGGAGGTGAAGACATGGCAAAGGATACAGATGTCAGGTTTTTTGACGCCGATCTGCAGCCCCTGAAGACCGAGAAGTTCCTGAAAGCTCCTGATATGGAGAACTTTTTCAATTTGAATGGAACTGAGTTTAGTGTAGCTCGGCTTAAGGAGTATATTCCGTTCAATGCTATTGAATTCACTACCGGCCCTGCTGATACTCCTCTGACAGCCACATTCAAAACGCTGTCTACTCTCCCTGACGAGACTCGAGATCTGTTGAGTCCGCTCCTTGTTCCCTCTCTCACTGCAAATTGGAGCTCAAAATTCCAATTTCGATAATCCCAAAAAAATCCCTAAGACCCTTGAGGCCCTAAGGCCATTAAAAACAAAAAACCACATGCATACAAGAGTAAGATTTGCCCCCTCTCCCACGGGACCGCTCCATATCGGAGGTGTCCGCACCGCACTTTTTAACTATCTCTTTACCCGACAGAACGGAGGAGAGATGATTCTGCGCATTGAAGATACAGATAGCCGCCGGTTTGTTCCGGGTGCTGAGGAATATATTATGGAAAGCCTCGATTGGCTCGGCATAAAGTTCGATGAAGGTATCCGGGAAGGAGGCCCACACGGTCCATACAAGCAGAGCCAGCGGCGTGACATATATCGCAAATATGCGGATATGCTGCTCGATGCAGGAAAGGCCTACATAGCTTTCGATACTCCCGAGGAGCTTGAAGCTGCCCGTTCTGAACAACCAAACTTCCAATATGACGCCCACACAAGGGGTAAGATGCGTAATTCCCTTACTATGTCGCCCGATGAGGTGAAACGTCTGATTGATGAAGGTCATCAGTATGTGGTTCGCTTTAAGGTTGAGCCTGATGTCGACGTCAAAGTCATCGATCTTATCCGAGGGGAAGTCGTGATCAATTCCAATATTCTCGACGACAAGGTGCTGTATAAGAGTGCGGATGACCTCCCGACATATCACCTTGCAAACATAGTAGACGATCATTTGATGGAAATAACTCATGTGATTCGTGGAGAGGAATGGTTGCCGTCGGCTCCATTACATGTATTGCTATATCAGGCATTCGGTTGGGAAGACACGATGCCTCAGTTTGTGCATCTGCCATTGCTTCTAAAGCCAGTTGGAAATGGAAAACTGTCGAAACGAGATGGTGACAAACTCGGGTTCCCAGTATTCCCGCTTGAATGGCACGACCCGAAGAGCGGTGAAATATCATCCGGCTACCGCGAGAAAGGGTATCTTCCGGAAGCCGTTGTGAATTTCCTCGCTTTATTGGGATGGAATCCGGGTGATGACACCGAAATAATGAGCATGGACGAGCTTATCCGGAAGTTCTCGTTCGACCACTGTTCAAAAGCCGGTGCCAAATTTGATTACAAGAAAGGGATATGGTTTAACCATGAGTATCTCATGCGTATGGACGATATGTCTCTTGCCGAGCTATTCATCCCTGTGCTCAAGGAGCGCCTTGCCGAACGGGGCGGAAATGCCGATGATTTTGGCATGGACTACGTTGCAAAGGCTGTTGGAATGGTCAAAGGACGTATCGAATTTGTTCAGGATCTCTGGGAGCAGGGCGACTTCTTCTTTGTGGCACCTGAGGCCTATGCCGAGAAAGACGTAAAGAAACGCTGGCAGGAAGATACCCCACGCATCATGGAAGAATTGTGTGGAGTCCTCGAGGGTATTGACGATATGAGCTCAAAGAATGCTGAGAAAATAGTACTTGATTGGATTGCTGAAAAAGGCTATCATCTTGGCAACGTAATGAATGCTTTCCGCCTTGCTGTAGTAGGTGCCTGCCGTGGTCCTCACATGTTCGACATAACAGAGCTGATGCCAAAGTCAGAAGTCATCGCACGCATACACCGTGCCATCGAATCAATTCCACAAAAACAAAATCAGTGACTATGTTCCGGCTGCGCATAAGCGCAGCCGGATTCACAAAAATACCGAATCCCGTTTAGAGTCTTTAAGGCCGTTATAGCCTTAACCACCTACATCCTATAAATCATCCTCTAAATCATAAAAAAAATTTGCGATTGCCGAATTTTTTTCGTATTTTTGCACCAAATATTTCAATAATAAAGAAACACATATCAAAAGCAACACTTAAATCAACGGCGCGTAGAAAATGGCAGCGATGTCATGCGCCAATATTATAAGAAAACATGGAAGAAAAGAAACCCAAGAGACCAAGAATCGGAGCATTACCAACTACCCCCGAAAACACGGAAAGCAAAGAACAGTTCTATCAGTCAAGGCCATATAAGGCAACGGAACGTCCCGATTTCACTCAGCGTGGATTCCAGCCAAGGCCACGTCAAAGCTATCAAAACAGTTATTCGAACAACTACCATAACAGGGAAGAGTCCGGATACAACCGTCAGCAACGTCCTGCTTATCAGCCCCGCCAGAATTCATATAACCGCGATTATCAGACCAATGGGTCTGAAGAAGGTTACAATAACCAGGATAAACGCCCATCTTTCTATGGCAACCGTCAAGGTGGCTATAACCGCCAAGGCAATCAGCAGAATGGCTACAATCGTCAGGGCGGTCAGCAGGGTGGCTATAACCGCCAAGGTGGTCAGCAAGGAGGATATAACCGTCAGGGAGGCTACAACCGACAGGGCGGTCAGCAAGGAGGCTACCAGAATCGTCAGGGAGGCTACAACCGACAGGGCGGTCAGCAGGGAGGCTATCAGAAACGTCAGGGTGGTTTTCAGAAGAATCAAAAACCCGGCATGAAGTTTATTCCACGTCCGCGTCAGATCGACTATGTTATTGATGATATAGATCCGAACGAACCGATTCGTCTAAATAAATACATGGCAAACTCCGGAATTTGCTCCCGTCGCGAAGCTGATGAGAAGATTGCAGCCGGACTCGTTACTGTAAATGATGTTGTAGTCACTGAACTCGGTACTAAGATTAATCGCGACGATGTGGTGAAATGCAATGATAAAGTTGTGACTCCGGAGCGTAAATGCTATGTGCTTCTAAATAAACCTAAGGACTGTGTGACTACAAGCGACGATCCCAATGGTCGCCTTACCGTGCTTGACGTTGTGAAAGGAGCGTGTCAGGAACGCATCTATCCGGTAGGCCGTCTTGACCGTAACACTACAGGTGTGCTTCTGCTGACAAATGACGGAGAACTCGCTTCTAAGCTCACTCATCCCAAATTTGTGAAAAAGAAGATATATCATGTCTGGACCGATAAGGATATCACTGAGGAAGACATGCAGAGAATTGCCGATGGCATTGAACTCGAAGATGGTGAAATACATGCTGATGCAATCTCTTATGCCAACGAAACCGACCGCAATCAGGCGGGAATTGAGATTCACAGTGGTAGAAACCGCATCGTGCGTCGTATTTTCGAGCATCTTGGATATCGTGTCACAAAGCTTGACCGTGTATATTTTGCCGGCTTGACTAAGAAAAATCTTCCCAGGGGACGTTGGAGATATCTGACACAGGAAGAGGTTAACTTCCTGCGCATGGGTTCATTCGAATAATCAATCTTCGTAAGTGAAACCGGAGGGCTAAAAGTTTATTGTTTAGTATAAAAAATCCTTTGGGATCAATAAACTTCTTATACTTCAGATCTCTTTTACTGTTGAAATTATGTTTTCATATTTCCGGAAAAAGAAAAACTGACCCTCAAGTTTAGCAAACGAGACTTATATAAGTATTATGCAAAAATTAAAACATACTTCAGTCAAGGCTCTTCTTGCTGATCAGGAAAAATATATCGGTAAGGAAGTTGATGTCAAAGGGTGGGTCCGTACCCGCCGTGGTAATAAGAACGTAGCTTTCATAGCCCTCAATGACGGGTCTTCAATCAAGAATGTGCAGATTGTGGTTGATTTCGCCAAAATCCCCGAAGACAGCCTTAAAGATGTCACAACAGGTGCCTCGCTGCATGTGCAGGGAAAAGCGGTTGCATCCCAGGGCAAAGGTCAGGCAATAGAGATCCAGACGGATGAGATTGAGATCTATGGTAGCGCAAGTGTCGCTGAATATCCGTTGCAGAAGAAGGGGCACTCTCTTGAGTTCCTTCGTGAAATTGCTCACTTGCGTCCCCGTACGAATACTTTTGGGGCAGTTTTGAGAATCCGCCATGCATTGGCTTATGCAGTACACAAGTTTTTCAACGACAAAGGTTTCTACTATTTCCATACACCACTTATCACAGCCTCGGATTGCGAGGGTGCCGGTGCCCAGTTCCAGGTTACAACCCTTCCGCTTGATGAACTGCCAAAGACAAAAGATGGAAAAACCGACTATTCCCAGGATTTCTTCGGGAAGATGGCCTCGCTCACAGTGAGTGGTCAGCTTGAAGGAGAACTTGGTGCCACTGCCCTTGGTTGCATCTACACTTTCGGCCCGACCTTCCGTGCTGAAAACTCAAATACCCCGCGCCATCTCTCCGAGTTCTGGATGATTGAGCCGGAAATGGCTTTCTATGAGATTGAAGACAACATGGATCTTGCCGAGGAATTTGTGAAATTCTGCATTTCTTATGCTCTTGAACATTGCCGTGACGATATTGAATTTCTCGCTGAGCACTTCGACAAGGAACTTATTGACAGGTTGAATTTTGTGGTTAACAATGACTTCGTTCGTCTTCCCTACACCGAAGGTATCAAGATTCTTGAAGAAAGTGGAAAGAAATTTGAGTTCCCTGTCTACTGGGGTGTTGACCTTGCTTCAGAGCATGAACGCTATCTTGTGGAGCAGCATTTTAAGAAACCGGTGATTCTCACAGACTATCCGAAAGAAATCAAAGCTTTCTATATGAAACTTAATGATGACGGTAAAACAGTGCGTGCCATGGACGTTCTTTTCCCGAAAATCGGAGAGATTATCGGAGGCAGCCAGCGAGAGGAAAACTACGATAAGTTGAAACAGAGAATGCAGGATCAAGGTCTTGAAGGTATGGACTGGTATCTTGATACCCGTAAGTTCGGCACTGTTCCTCACAGTGGTTTCGGTCTCGGTTTTGAACGCCTCATCCTCTTTGTGACCGGAATGCAGAACATACGTGACGTCATTCCATTCCCCCGCTATCCGAATAACTGCGAATTCTAACCGAAAAGTTGTTGTGTAGTAGAGTTGCACCCCGGTGCATCCTCCTTACAGTGTCAACTAATAATGAAAAAACTAATATATATATTAGCAATTTTCATCTTCTCCTGCGGTCTGAACGCTCAGGAGAAGCCCGATTCCGTCACCCCCACCATTGATGGGGGTGACCTTATTGTAAGCGTCGTGACCTGCGCACCGGGTCCAGACGTTTACGAACTATGCGGACATGCTGCAATCCGTATCAGAAATGCAGAGATGGATTCGATATGGAACTACGGCATTTTCGACTTTGATTCTCCAAACTTCATATACCGTTTCTGTAAGGGAGAGACCGACTATATGGTATATGGCTACCAGTTCAATCGTTTCATGCCTCCTTATGTCAGACGTGGATCTAAAGTCACGGAGCAGGTTCTGAATCTTACACAAGATGAGGCAAGGGCCTTGAGAAAGCTCCTACAGATAGAATCTCTACCGCAAAACCGGGTGTACCGATACAATTACGTGCGCGATAATTGCGCCACTCGTCCTTGGAAGCGCATAACAGAAGCTTCAAACCGTGAGATCATGATGCCTGATACCCTATATTTCCCTACGTTCCGGCAGGAGATGCGATATTTTCATCGTAATTATCCATGGTATCAGTTTGGTATTGACCTTGTGCTTGGTACCGGTCTTGATTATCCTTTGGCGAAAGATGAAGACATCTTTGCACCCCCTGTACTTGCCGACAAGATTGCACAAGCAAAAATTGGTGATGATGTAATGGTCAAGGAGAGTAACGAAATATTTGCCGGCTATCCGGATGCAACTCTTCCTCCTACGCCATGGTATCTGACTCCCTTGGCGGTTGGTATCGCAATGCTATTGCTGAGTATTGGCACCTCATTGGCATATTTCATTAAGAAATCACTGTGGAGATTTTGGATTTCGCTCTATTTCTTAGTTGCCGGGGTGGCAGGGTGCGTGATCACTTTCCTTGTATTCTTCTCGCAACACGAGGCAACCGACCCAAATCTTTTGATCGTGTGGCTAAATCCTTTCCAGTTTTTGATCGGAGTGGGAATATGGTTCAAATCATGGAGAAAAGTGGTGAAGTATATGGCTATATTCAATGTTTCAATGGTTGTTGTGCTCTCGTTGTTTCTGCTGATTTCTGAAAAGGCACAGGTTGTTAACCCGGCAGTTTGGCCCATGCTCTTATGCGACCTCTTTCTCTCCGTCACCATTATACTTTCTATCCCCAAAAATAATTCAACCCCTGAGGTTCCGGATGCTCCCAACAAACATAAAGCCCCAAAGAAAAAAAATGAATAGACTTCTGACTTCGGTGCTATGTAGCCTCGTAGGTATATCTACTGTGGCAATGGCAGATCCAACCCGACCAAAACTTGTGGTCGGAATAATGGTCGATCAACTTCGCACCGACTACATAGACTTCCTGAGCTCCCGTTTCTCGAAAGACGGGTTCAATCTTTTCAGGAACAACGGATTGTATATTAAAGA
Organism: uncultured Sangeribacter sp.; assembly: GCA_964421525.1. GTDB lineage: Bacteria > Bacteroidota > Bacteroidia > Bacteroidales > Muribaculaceae > Lepagella. The sequence goes on from CAYQXG010000004.1 coordinate 33,408, forward strand.
TATAGACTATAATGTTAAAGACCTCGATGTGGTCAATTCTACAGCGATTGTCTATACGGGCAATTATGCTCCTTCTTCCGGCATTCCAGCTAAGAAAATATTCGACACCGCTTCAAAATATCCAGTTCCTGTTCTGAACGATCCGGAAACTCTCGGAAATTTCACTAACGAGACCTACAGCCCGGCCGCACTGCGACTCTCTACAATAAGCGACGAACTTGCTGTTGATGGGGTAGGGCTGGGTGCAATATATAGTGTTGCTCCCGATGCCATGCAATCAATCATTATGTCTGGCCACGCCGGAAGCAGTGCTTTCTGGATTTCCGATGAAAATGGCAAGTGGGCCACCACTACCTACTATAAGGAAGTGCCTAATTGCATAACACAGCGAAACTACACTAATTCTCTCGCCAATCGTCTTGACACCATGGTTTGGACACCTGTGAAACCTCTCGATTCCTACGATGGTGTCCCCGCTCAGAAGAAATATTTCCCCTTCCGGCATACGTTTCCTAAGAAAAGCAGCGACCGATATGTCAGATACAAGGAATCTGCACTGGTCAATGCAGAGGTCACTGACATTGCCATCGATTATATCAAGACTCTTTCGCTCGGACAGCGTGGTGATGAAATTGACATGCTCAATTTAGGCTACACTGTCGCTCCTTATAAGTATGGCGTTGACAGTGATATGCGTCTTGAGATGCAAGATAGCTATCTGAGACTTGATGGTCAGCTTGCACGGCTGCTGGGTGCAATAAAGGAAAACATTGGTTTCGAGAACACCCTTATTTTTCTCGTTTCAACGGGTTATTTTGATGACTCTGCTCAAGACGACCCTCGCTATCGTATTCCTACCGGAACTTTCTCCATGCGTCGCGCAACATCGCTTCTCAATTCTTTTCTTAGTGCGAAGCACGGCAATGACCAGTATGTGGAAGGAAGTTTCCTCAATATGATATATCTTGACCATGCTGTAGTAGAGAAGCATGGCTTGAACCTCGCAGATGTGAGGCGTGACGCCAGGGATTTCCTCGTGATGATGAGCGGGGTTGCCGACGTGAAGTCTCTGACCGACATTGTTGGAGCCAATACTCCGGAGTTGAGAAGCATCAGCCGCAGTATCGACCCAAAGAGCGCCGGCGACCTCCGGCTTGAATTTGCTCCCGGATGGACTGTGAACGATGATGTACGCCTTCCAAACTTGACCTGGCAGGTTAGAGAAGGAAATCCTGCAACACCTGCATTCCTGATGGGGCCCGGAGTTCCTGCCAAGATTGAGACTCAGTCGGTCAATGCAACGGCAATTGCCCCTACAGTTTGCTCTGCGATGCGGATACGCAGTCCCAACGGAGCTTTTGAAAAACCCTATTCCTTCTGATAATTTTGAGAAGTTGTCCCTTTTTGCGTCGGATTTATCCTAAGGATCACAATGGGGACTAAAACCGACAAAGTCCTTAATGAACTTATAAGACGGGGTCTAAATCTTGGCTTTCTCAAAAAAAATCATTATCTTTGCATTTTATTTAAGAATATAATTTAAACTCTCATTAGAAATGGGATTCAGCAACATACTAAAATCAATTTTCGGCGACCAGAGCGAACGCGCAGTGTGTCCTCTTTGGAATCGCCTTCAGAAGGAAATCAACCCGATTTCCGACCAGATACGCGACATCTCCAATGATGAACTCCGCGAAAGGATCAACGTTATTCGCGACGATATACGTGGCGAGGCTAAGACCTACAAAGACAAAATGGCAGAGCTTCGTGCTCAGATAGAGACGATGGAGTTCGATAAACGTGAGCCATATTGGAAAGAGATCGACAGTCTGAAGGAGGAGATGTATAAAATGTATGCCCGTAAGCTCGATGCCGCGCTTCCGGAAGTGTTTGCTGTGGTTAAGGAAACAGCACGTCGTTTCGCCGGTAACGAGACCGTTGAGGTGACGGCAGATGAATTCGACAGGAACCTCGCAGCCCAAGGCAAGGACTTCATCACCATCGATGGAGACAAGGCTATTTATAAGACTTCCTGGATTGCCGGCGGCAACGAGATGAAATGGGATATGGTGCACTATGATGTTCAGCTTATAGGCGGTATGGTGCTCCATGGTATCCTCCAGGGCGAAAAGACTTCAAACAATATTGCGGAGATGGCAACCGGTGAAGGTAAGACACTTGTTGCAACGCTCCCCGTATTCCTTAATGCCCTTACAGGCGAGGGCGTGCATGTGGTCACTGTCAATGACTACCTTGCAAAACGTGACTCTGAATGGATGGGTCCGCTTTATGAGTTTCACGGGCTGTCTGTGGCTTGTATCGACAAGACAGAACCAAATTCACGCGAACGTCGTGCCGCTTATCGTTGCGACATAACTTTCGGTACAAACAATGAGTTTGGCTTCGACTATCTTCGCGACAACATGGCGACTCAGATCACCGATCTCGTGCAGCGCGACGACCACTATTATGCAATTGTGGACGAAACTGACTCTGTGCTTATCGATGATGCGCGTACTCCTCTTATCATATCCGGTCCAATCCCCAAAGGCGATGACCAGATGTTTAATGAGTTCAAGCCCAATGTCGAGAAGGTAGTGAATGCTCAGCGAAAACTCGCTCAGTCTCTACTGCTTGATGCAAAGGATAAGATTGCTGCCGCTATGAGCGGTGATCCTGAACGGATAAAGAAATATGACAAGGGTGATGGCAAGAAACCATTGACTGCCCAGGAGCTTCTTGAAGACGGAGGCCTTTCTCTTTTCCGTGTCTACAAGAGTTTGCCGAAGCATGGTCCTCTGATCCGCTATCTCAGCGAGGAAGGTATCAAGCCTATTCTTCTCAAGACAGAGGAGAAATATATGCAAGACAATAACCGTGAGATGCCGGTGGCTGTTGAGCCTCTTTATTTTGTGGTCGATGAGAAAAACCATAGTATTGAGCTTACCGACAAAGGCATACAGGTGCTGACTGATACCACTCAGGACCCACATTTCTTTGTTCTCCCCGACATTACTTCTCAGCTTGCAGAAGTTGACAATATGGAGGGTTCTGACGAAGATAAGCATAAGCGCAAAGATGACCTGCTACAGGAATATAGCGTGAAGTCGGAGCGTGTGCATACTGTCAATCAGCTTCTTAAGGCTTATACTCTATTTGATAAGGATATCGAATATGTGATCGACGACAACAAGATCAAGATCGTCGACGAGCAGACGGGACGTATTATGGAAGGGCGCCGATATTCCGATGGCCTGCATCAGGCTATTGAGGCGAAGGAAGGCGTGAAAGTGGAGGCTGCTACACAGACTTATGCAACTATAACGCTGCAGAATTACTTCCGTATGTATCGTAAGCTTGCCGGTATGACCGGTACTGCTATGACAGAGGCTGGCGAGTTCTACGATATCTACAAGATGGAGGTAGTGGAGATTCCTACTAACCGACCTGTGATAAGAAACGACCAGAAAGACCGTGTCTATCGCACCAAGAAAGATAAATATAATGCAGTGATCAAAGAAGTAGAGGATATGGTGGCGCAGGGTCGTCCAGTGCTCGTCGGTACTACTTCTGTGGAAATATCAGAGCTTCTGAGCCGTATGCTTCAGATGCGTAAGATTCCTCATCAGGTGCTTAATGCCAAGCTTCACCAGAAGGAGGCGGATATCGTTGCGCAGGCAGGTAAGACAGGTACTGTGACTATTGCCACCAACATGGCGGGTCGTGGTACTGATATCAAGCTTACTCCCGAGGTTAAGGAGGCTGGCGGTCTTGCTATCATAGGCACCGAACGTCATGAATCGCGTCGTGTCGACAGGCAGTTACGTGGCCGTGCAGGACGTCAGGGAGACCCGGGTAGCTCAGTTTTCTTCGTTTCATTTGAAGACAATCTCATGCGTCTTTTCGCAGGCGAGAGAATATTCAAGATGCTCGACAAGATGGGATTCCAGGAAGGGGAGATGCTTGAGTCGAAGATGCTCACCACTTCTATCGAAAAGGCTCAAAAAAGAGTCGAGGAGAATAACTTCGGAATCCGTAAGCGCCTTGTGGAATATGACGATGTGATGAACGCTCAGCGTACTGCCATATATGGAAAGCGTCAGAATGCCCTTAAAGGTGAGCGCATTGGCACTGATATCGCCAATATGATCTATGACGTTGCGCAAGGTATTGCCGACATGGGGTATGACTATAGCGATTTTGCTATGGAAGTCCGCAAGACTCTCGCTATAGATCTTCCTTTCACTGAGGAGGAGTATCGCAAGGCAGACAAGACTGAAATCACTAATCGCCTTGCAGACGAGGCTCTCTCTGCATATTATCGTAACCGCGATAAGATAGCTTCCGCTGCAATGCCCTACATAAAGGAATTTGTTGAGGAGCGTGGTGCTTCAGGAGTCGTAGGAGTGCCGGTGACGGATGGCCGCAGATTCTTTAACATACGTTGCGACCTTCAGGAAGCTTACGACAATCAGTGCCGTCCCATTGTGAAAGGGTGGGAGAAAGCTGTATTGCTTCAGGCAATTGACAATTCATGGCAGGAGCAGCTCCGCGATCTTGATGAACTGCGCAAATCGGTTCAGAATGCAAGCTACGAGCAGAAAGATCCTCTCGTAATATATAAACTTGAGGCTTACGGGCTGTGGAAGAATATGCTTGAAGATATGAACACCAAGGCAGTTGCAACTCTTATGCGTGGCAAGCTGGCGGCTCCCGACTATGAGGAGACAAAGGCCCTGCAAGAGGCTCAGTTGGCTGCCCAGCAGCAACAGGCGCAAGCTATGCAGGCACGCCGTAATGTGCAGGCAGCAACTTATTCGCGCACTCAAGAGATTCGTCAGGAATATGGAGCTCCGGCAGGTGCCAATCCGTATGCCGGATATTCTACAACCCGTGAGACTTATGAAGGTGAGAATGCTCAGCGTCAGGCAGCCCAGAATGTCAACCGTCAGCAGCAGCCTGCGCGTCAGCCAATAAAGGCTCAGCCCAAGGTTGGTAGGAATGACCCATGTCCTTGCGGAAGCGGTAAGAAATACAAGAATTGCCACGGTAAAAACCTCTAAAAATGGAAAAAGAATATTATATCGTTGTTGATGATGACAGAATCGGTCCCCTTTCAATCGCACAATTATCTGAGAGAGGCATCGAGCCATCAACGTTGGTGTGGACTTCAGGGCTTGCCGACTGGACCAGGGCAGACTGTATTCCTGAACTTTCAATTCTTTTGGCTAATAGAATTCATGTCGACAATCAGGAATCGGCATTCGGAGTCTATACTCAAAAGGAGGAATACGGACAGCGTCCATGGCAGCAGCAACAGCAGCAACAGCAACAGTCGTATGGCGCTTACAATGGAGTGAACCCAAACCGTATGAATAGCTACCAACCTCAGTCATCGGTCAATTGGAAAACTCTGTCTATTGTGGCTACAATTTGTGGTTTCCTTTTCTCCTGCATAGGTGGTATCATAGGCATCTTTGCCATTCTTCAGGCAAATAATGCTGAAAATGCAATGAGAATGGGTGATGATCTGACAGCCCAGAATAACTGGTCTACTTGTAAGACTTTGACTATAATCTCTTTTGTGCTGACAGGTTTAGGACTGATAGCTAATATTGCGTTCCTCTCTAATATGAAGGAACTTATTTCATTAGGATTATATCAGGGATGAAATATTTCGCTATGATAGACGGGCATCAGTATGGCCCTATGGAACTTGACGACATGGTGAGGGAAGGTGTGCGCCCGGATACCTATGTGTGGTGTAAAGGAATGGACGATTGGTGCATGGCATCAGACGTTCCCGACATCTGCCGTTATTTCCGTCAGCGCTTGTCTGGTACTCTCCCTTCACAGAAAATTTCATGGCAACAGGCTGAGGCCCAACGTATGGCGGCAGATGAATTCGAGCAGGAGCAGCTTCTTAATCAGTTGCCCCCCATGGCAAGACGCATTGTCAGGAAATCGGGCGTCAGGCTCACTAAGGAAAACTTTCCCGAGCCCCAGCAACAGCAATATCCTAAAGGGCTGCCTATCATCCTGTATGTGATATGTCTGATTGTGATTCTTCTCGGATTCTTCCTGCTCCGCTAATTTCGGTCAATAAATAAGGATGCATTCGGAAGCATCCTATGCCAATAAAAAAAGAGGGTCGCTAACACAGCGGCCCTCTCTCACGATTCCACTATAAACTATATCTAACTAAACTTAAAACCGCATTCTCACTTTCTCACGAAACCGGAATGCATCGCCATATTGCTTTTTGTATCATTCTAACACGTTCACATGCCAAATGGTTGGGTTTCCGACACTTTTTAACATTGTGAAATATTTTAACGGAATTGCCTTATTCCGGGCATCCAATCAAAACCAGCAGCCTCCAAAGTGGCTCTTAGGGAATCTTCATCAATATTATAGGCGGAGCAGAAGTCTTCCAACGTGCGATATTCGTCGCGAAGCTTCATGTTGACAAAGCTCATCAGCATTGCCGGGTCTTTTGGTAAAATTTCCATAGTGTAAATTTCTATAGTTTTTTTAATTAAATTTTTGGAGCGATAAAGTTTTTTTATTATCTTCGCATCAATGAAAAAACATATTGCTATATTGATTTGTTTTGTAGCCGGATTTTTCGTCCAGGCTTACTCTTGTACGAGCGCAATAATAGGCGCGGAACTCAATCCTTACGGACGTCCGTTGTTGTGGAAACATAGAGATACTTCAGCTATAGACAATAAGGTGGAATATGTTGCTCCCGGTCCGGAAGGATATGGATACACAGGCCTTTTCAATGCTTCTGACCGTAACCTGAAAGAATGTTGGACCGGTTTCAATAGCGAAGGGTTCGCTATTATGAACACAGCCTCGTACAACATCAAGGACGATAATGTTTCGCAAAAGAAAATGGATAAGGAAGGATTCCTGATGACAAAGGCTCTGCGCACATGTGTCACAGTGGATGACTTTGCCCGGCTACTCGAAAAACTTCCAAGACCGATGGGTGTGGAAGCCAATTTCGGGGTAATAGATGCCACGGGCGCCGGTGCCTATTTTGAAACAAATAATGATTCGTATATCAGAATCAATTTGGAAGACTCCCCTGATCATATACTTGTACGAACCAACTATAGCCACAATGGCCGTCCGGAGGAAGGATACGGCTTTATACGCGAGGCTAACGCACTTCATCTGCTGCAACCGGCAGTCGAGAAAAAGGAAATTACTCCTGAATTCCTTACGGAGACTCTGTCAAGGTCATTTTATCATAGTCTAATAGGTAAGGATATGGCGGAAGGAGTGGAAGATGGCTGGATAATTGATCAGGACTTTATTCCACGTTATAAATCATGTGCAACTATAGTGATTGAAGGATGCGTTCCATCCGGGAAGTCTGATGTAAAACCTTCGGGAAAGGATTATGTGATGTGGACCGGCCTCGGGTATCCTCCATGTGCTGATATATATCCGGTGACAGAAGGCAGAAACGGAGTGCATCCTGATTTGAAGGGCATTCAGAAAAATGGACATTCTAAGGCCTCAGACATTTCGAAAAAACGTCGCGACGAAGTATTCCCGAGGAGATATGATAATGGTGACAAATATATCCGACTGTCGGCACTTCGCAATGCAGAAGGAACCGGATATCTACAGATAATACCTAAACAAAACCTTATAATTTATCAAAATTTTCGTAGCCAGAAGTCATCTGAATAAATAAATGACTTCCCGACTTAATATCATGGAAACTATAACCCCCTTTACTGTAAGCAGAGGAATCATTTTCAAAACATTGCTTGTCACTCCGTCGACCGGATGGCCAATCTGGGCTGTTCTTTTTGTCGGGCTTGTCTTGCTGGCGTTCGGTTGCTTTTTTGACCTTCGATATTTCGTCTTCGGACTTATTGTTTGCTGCACTATTGTGCCGACGATTGCTCTATTCAGGTTTGTCAACTTCATGCTTGGTTCTGAGATGGTGGCGAATCTGTTGAACCACACAGTCGAACGTAGGCCAACCAGTTACTTGATCCATATCTTTCGTCCTGCCGACAAAACAAATCCTGTGGAGGAAGATAAGACATGGGTGGAAAGTGGACGTCTGACAATATTCGAACATAACGTAGTGAAGAGAAGTTTCACAAGAGATTACGAAGTGCTTTTCCTTAAAGAATCACCACTGACTATCTTATATGTGCCAAGAAATTAAATGAGAATATTAAAGAATACAAATAGAAAATACTGTTTCATTATGGAGATGGAAGTTCGCGACTATGAACTTGATTGCGAACAGATCGTCAACAATGCCAACTATCTCCATTATATGGAGCATACCCGTCACAAATTTTGCAGCGATGCCGGTCTGTCGTTTGTGGAGATGCACAATCAAGGAATCGACGCGGTAGTGAGAAAAGTGGAGATAGAGTATATCTCTTCTTTGAGGGGAAATGAGACGTTCCTGTCTTGTCTTCGTCTTGAGAGGAAAGGTCCGAGATTCATCTTCCATCAAGATATAATGCGTCCGGGTGGAGAACTTGTTTGCCAAGGGCTTGTCAACGTGGTTGTCTTGAAAAATGGCAAACTTTCGCGTGGTGATGAACTTGCAAAAATCTTTGCAAAGTATATCAACTGAGAATGGATCACCATAGATTGCTTGGTATTGCTTTGTCATTTGTGCCCGGCATGAATGCAAATCTTGTACGCCACATTGAGGAAGCAGGTCTATCTATTGAAGATTTTTTCTCATTCAGCAAGCAGCAGCTTGAGACAAGCCTTTCGGCCAAAAATGCACCGGTTTTAGAACGTATGGTGCGAGATGAGGCTCTTTTCAAGGCGCGGAAGGAGGCTGAATTTATGGAGCGTCATGGTATTGTTTCCCTCTCAATGACCGACGATGATTATCCTTCCCGGCTACTGGATATTGATAAGGCTCCGGTCACCCTTTATAAGCTTGGGAATGCCGATCTTGATGCCGATAAGATTATGAGTATTGTAGGGACTCGCCATGCCACTCAATATGGAAGTCACTATGTCGCTTCTTTAGTGGCGGATTTAGCTGCATATATCCCAGATATAGTCATCGTGAGCGGCCTTGCTCTTGGAATTGATTCTGCTGCTCATGAGGCCGCCCTCAAATCTTCTCTGCCGACTGTGGCTGTGGTGGCACACGGCCTTAACACAATATATCCGTCACAAAACCGGGATCTCGCAAAAAGGATTGTTGCATCCGGAGGAGCGATAGTATCTGAGTATCCATCCGGCATAACTCCCTACAAAAGCAGATTTCTTGAGCGGAATAGAATTGTTGCCACAATGACTGATGCAGTACTTGTTGCAGAATCCGCAGAAAAGGGGGGTGCAATGTCAACAGCTGCAGTTGCATCGTCTTACGGTAGAGAATTGCTGGCACTTCCGGGTAGAATAGGAGATGAAATGAGTGCAGGATGCAATCGCTTGATCAGGAGCCAGAAGGCAATGATGGCAGGATCTGCGACAGACGTTATGTATATGCTTGGATGGCAACCACGAAATCTCAGTATATCTACTAAGGATAGAAACTTGTTTCCGGAATTGATAGGCAATGAGAAGCTAATCTACGATTGCCTTCGGTTCAGTCAGGATCCAATGTCTGTCGATGCTATCCGGGAACGCACTGGAATTGCTATTCACGACTTGATGTCTGCCTTAGGGGAAATGGAATTCGACGGAATTATTGAGCGTCTGCCGGGAAACCGTTTCTCTGTAGTCTCATTCTAATAAAAAGCGGATGCTTCACAATAAGCACCCGCTTTTATTATCCGGAATCACCCGTTTATTAATAACTTACTTTTTAAAAGGACTGCTGCTGATATAGATTTTGAAATCCTTTATTCCTCCGGGAACATCGCTCTCCATACGGGGAAGATATTGGATGCCGGAAACTTCTTCGATACTTCCCAAGTCTATGACTATGAAGTGAGGGTATGGTACACCCTTTCCTGTGCTCCAGAAAGTGGATTCCTGAAGATCGAACACCTTGTCTGCGCCCCGGTTGTGATGGGTGTCTTCACTGTCGGCATAATAAATTGTCCATGGCTCACGTGATAATCGGCTGCCATCTTTATCGAGCACATATAGCTCAGCAACCGATGCAGTGTCCTTTCCATCAATGGAATTCAGAGCTTCCATGCAGAGATAGCGTCCTTCTGCCGGATTTTCAAACTTGAATTCCTGCCATCCATTGCCCGGACCGAATGAACCCGACATGACTGCGGGTGTACCGATAAGGTCAAGTGTCTCCCCTTCTTCCCGGTGTTTAACCGGTTTCTTAATATTAAGGTTGTCTATCATTGGCTCTTTAAGCCCTTCGGATCTGGCTTCTTTCGGCCCTATTATGTCAAACAACGTAATCTCGTTTTCACCTTTCTTTAGCCAGCAACCCGGCATATAGAGTGTCTGTTGCGGGCCAATCTCCCATATTCTGCCGAGAGGATGTCCATTTACATAGACCAGACCTTTTCCCCATGTCTCGAAGTTTAGGAATGTATCTGAGGGTTTATTTACGTTGAAAGTCCCTTTATAGACGCCTCTGGGTAGTCTGCCATCTTCTCCAGGAGCGAAGGCTTCCAATGGAAAGTATTCCATTGAATCATAAAACTCAGGTGTATCTTCAAGATTGAAGACTTCCCAATTTTTCAGTTCGCATGTGAATGAATACCCGTTCCTGTCTTCTGTCACAGTAACATTGTCGGTGATTCCCTTGAAATCCTTTATAGCTCGGCCGAAGTTGATGCGTCCCATGGCTTCTACGAGTATATCGAGTCTGGAATCCTTGTCACATTCCGGAAGAAGCAAATTCCTTTCGCCTAAGCGGCGATCGACTGTTCCGATGTATTTTTCATTGAGGAATACCTGCACATAGTCATGAGGCTCGTTTATGGTAAGGATTCCCCCGTTTTTAAGTTCCGGAAGGGTTGTCCTGTAAAGTATGCTTCCGAATCCTTGGTCAAACTCTTCCATCGTCTTGATATCTCGCGTTTTTTTCGCTTCAGGAAGATTAATGAAGAGTGGAGCCACACTCTCAAACTTGAATTCCTTGATCTCGATAGGCTTGATTGTAGATGGTATGGAAGGAAGCTTTTTACCGTCGTTATATTTAGCAAGAGTCTTCCGCAAGTCGAGATATTTGGGTGTGACCTGTCCACTCTCGCTTATAGGGGCATCGTAATCGTACGATGTCACATCGGGCGCAAACCCCGGTGAGTTAGCTCCAGCCCAATGTCCCCAATTTGTTCCTCCATGGGTCATGTAGAGGCTGAAAGATATCCCCTTTGAGAGCATCTCGTCGATACCTGCAATCATATCGGCAGATGGGCGTGTCTCATGATTAGCTCCCCATTTGTCGAACCAGCCACTCCAGAATTCGGAACACATCAAAGGACTTTCCGGTCTGAGTTCCTTGAGTCTGGCAAATTGCTGGTCTATATTGGCACCGGTTCCAAAGTTCATAGTCCATATAAGATCGTCAAGTCCGTTGTTGGTGAAATTTGACGACCAGTCACATTGAAACAGGGTTACATTATCGCCAAAATTCTTGCGTAGCATGTCGCGGATATTGGCTATATATGGTCGGTCAATTCCGTAAGATCCATATTCATTTTCAACTTGAACCATGATTATCGGACCTCCGTCTGAAACTGTAAGGTCTCCAACCTGTTGAGCAACAGATTTCTGGAATTTATCAACTCTTTCAAGGAAATAGGGGTCGTTCTCGCGCAGCTTGATATCTTTTTTCTTAAGAAGCCACCATGGCAACCCTCCCATTTCCCATTCAGCGCATACATAAGGTCCGGGACGCAATATTACTTTCATATCATTTGCTTGGCAAAGCTTGATAAATTCCCTGATATCATTTTGTCCTGTGTAGTCGAATTGATCTTCTTTAGGCTCGTGTGCATTCCAGAAAGTATATAGACAAATGGTATTCATACCTAATGCTTTGCATAGCTTGATGCGCTGATCCCAATACGGGCGGGGAATGCGGGGATAGTGAAGTTCAGCTGCTTTCACCACAAAAGGCTCCCCATTGAGAAGAAATGTTCCGTTGCCTGCTTCGAATTTTCCTGCATTATTCAACTTGCTGCCTGATGCATTCATGGATTGTGTCATGAATAAGATCAGCAGAATAGCTGTCAGTGTCTTTTTTAGTTTCATGATTATATTGTTAGGTCTTAAAATCGCTCTATTGCAGTGGCAGTGTATTTCATCAGGTCTGATCCTGACTTCTTAAGATTTGTGGCGATAGAATCTTTATTGTCTATGAATCGGAGAAGCCTGAAGGCAAGAATATCCGCCTCCTCCCTTGTTTTGACATCTTTTGCCCATTCAGTAGCCTCCTTTTCAGTCATTATTGATGGAGGCATTATGTGGCAGGCAAGAAGTCTTGCTTCTCGACAATCTTTGTCTTTCCACAAATTTCGTGCGATTTCCGCAGCTTCTTCATTATCTTCGCAATAGAATTGCTGCCATATCTCCTTAATCTGAGGGAGCTGAAGCCCGAAGATATACTTCTGCTCCAGCCCCCCTTTCCTTAACGTGTCGGCAATCATTCCGTTTCGCAAGGCAAAGAATTGCTTGCGTATGTCAGCAAGTGTGCCGTTTAGTACAGATTCTTCCATTTTAAATTTTCTATGAAAATTCCATTGCCCAAATTCTAAAACAGAAGATGGACAATGGAAATTGGACGACGAAATCACAATGCCGAATAGTCACGGCTCAGACGAAGCATCTGCTCCGGATAACTTTCAGTGTATGTGATCTTGACATCAGTAATATTGCCCTCCTGGTCATATTCTGGCACATACACAGGGTTCACAAAGCCACGGTAAGGAGGAATATTGAGAGTGGAGAATCTCTTGAGCACCTCGTTGTGCAATTTTGGGTCGACCTTGACTGCATATTTTTGTATCAGAGCGTTTCCGGCTGCATAGTCACCGGTAGACTTTATGCGCTGAATTTCCTTAAGAAGCTGGCCAAAGAGATTACGAAGTTCCTTGTAGTCGTTTATCTTAAGGTAAGTCTTTCCTCCCTTTTTTACAAGTTCCGCAGCCTTTGATTTCTTAGCATGGTCAAGTGTCCATGCGGCAATCAACTGGCGGTCGCGCATGTGAGACTCTTCAATATTGTTGCCCGGTTCTATCCTGTTGAGCTGGGTCATAAGTCCGTTCATCATCTGCTGGTAGTATTCAGCCTTGTATGCCTCCGGATCAGATAGAATGCCGAGTTCCACAAGTTTCGGATCTGCAAGGTAGTAGAGAGCAAACAGGTCAGCGCGTGCTTCTTCAAGAGTTGAGCCATTTTCTTTTAGCGCGTCAGGGTCGGTGCCGGGAGCAAGTTGACCGGAAGCATGACCGAGGCATTCATGAAGGTCGGTATGGAGCATGTCTGTTTGGTACAGGTATTTGTCCATAAGTTGACGTGTCGGTTCATCTATCACGAATTCCTCGCGGAATCCATTCCCTTTGCTCGCTTCAGCATAGGCCTCCGTGATATTTTCAATTGTCACAGATTTGCTGCCGTGCTGCGCCCTGATCCAGTCAGCATTTGGAAGATTGATACCTATGGCTGTTGCCGGATATGCATCTCCTGCAAGCATCACGGCATTAATAGCCTTAGCAGATATACCTTTCACATGAGGTTTTCTGTATTGGGGATCAATCGGAGCATTATCTTCAAACCACTGAGCATTGTCGGAAATGATTTTTGTGCGCTTGGTGCTCTCGCAGTTACGGAAGTTCACATAACTTTCCCAGCTGCCGGTCATTCCGAGCGGATCGTTGTAGCTTTCAATGAAACCATTTACAAAATCCACGTCAGAATCTGTGTCTTCAGCCCACAGTATGGAATATTCATCAAATAGTCGGAGATCTCCTGTAATGTAATAATCTATCAGTTTTGTGATATATGCTCTTTGAGCATCATTTTCAGCTACACCCTTTGCCTTGTCGAGCCAATATATTATGTTGCGGATAGCATTCCCATATAGTCCGTTGAGGTAATATTTCTGCTCCACTATATTGCCGTCTTTGTCTTTGACAAGTTTGGAATTCAGCCCGTAGGAAATAGGGGTCGGATCATTAGGCTTCTTTATCGCTGCAAAATATGCCTCGACTTCTTCCTGAGTCACGCCGTCATATAAGTTGACACTTGAGCTGGCGATGACATCGCCTGTAGAGTCAAGACTTACTTTCTTGGGCATATATGTTGGGTCGAAAATATATTTAGTGATTTCTGCGATAATTTCTTCCCTTTGCTTGTCGTTGGCTGCTCCCACGCAATGGTTGCATAGCCCCTTCACTCTTTCCTGGAAGAAAGCCTCAGAGAATTCCGGCTTGAATTTATCGTTTGAATAATGATGGTGAGGTCCATTGCCAAACCACACTTGCTTCATGTATTTTTCAAACCCCTTCCAATCTGCGCTGTTTTTGTCTCCATCATATTTCTGGTAGATTTTTTCAAGTATGCGTCTTAACTGAAGGTTATTCTTACCGTTCTGGTCCCAAATGATGTCGCGTCCCCATTGGGCAGCCTCCGAGAGATAGTAGAGCATCTCTTTCTGCTTTAGAGTCAGGTCGTTGAATCCCGGCACCTCATAGCGTAGCACCTCAATGTCGGCGAAACGGTCTACTTTATAGTCAAAATCTGGATTTTCCTTTGCCATTGCAGTCATCGACCCGAGCAGGATTGCGCTTCCGGCCATTATCGTTTTATAATTTATCATTGTTTAAATTTTTATTATCCAAATTCTCAATTATTCTACATAAAGCACCAGCCCTTTCAAGTATTCCCCTTCGGGATGCGAGATATCGATAGGATGGTCTGCAGGTTGGGTCAGTTGGTGGAGAATCCTTACTTTCCTTCCCGATTTGGCGGCAGCACTGAAGACTGCAAGGCGGAATGCCTCTCGGGTCACTACTTGTGAGCATGAGAAAGTGAACAGCACTCCTCCCGGTTTAATCTTCTCAAAAGCCTTGGTATTTAGTTTCCTGTATCCGATCAGTCCATTCTTAAGTGCAGAACGGTGCTTAGCAAAAGCCGGAGGGTCAAGAATTATTAAGTCGTATTCCTTGTCCGGCATGTCGTTGAGATACTTGAAGGCATCCACTGCATAAGTCTTGTGTCGTGGGTCTCCTGGAAAATTTAGTTCGATGTTGGCATCAGTAAGCGCAGCAGCCTTCGAAGAAGAATCAACTGACACCACGCTCTCTGCACCACCTCGCATTGCATAGACAGAAAATCCACCAGTGTAGCAGAACATGTTGAGCACTTTTCTCCCTCTTGCAAACTTTTCAAGCAGAGCCCGGTTTTCTCTTTGGTCTACGAAAAATCCTGTCTTTTGGCCTCGGAGCCAGTCAATATTGAACAGAAGTCCATTTTCTGTTGCTATGTTCCCGTCGTAGCCTCCAACGAGATATTCGTTTTCCGGGTCAAGTCCGGCCTTATAGGGCAGTGTGGTCTCGCTTTTGTAGTAGACATTACGGATTCTGGCATCTGGAAGAGCTATGAGGGCTTCCGCGATGCGTCTGCGTTCGAAATGCATTCCCGGGCTATGCGCCTGAAGCACCGCCGTGTCGCCATAGATGTCTATTACAAGCCCGGGAAGGAAATCACCTTCACCATGCACCAGACGGAAACAGTCATTGTCAGGGCGGATAAGTCCTAAAGTTTGCCTCAGGCGAAACGCTGCGGCAAGTCTACGGTCGAAGAAGTCTTCCGGCAATTTGTCGGTGCCAAATTCAAGCAATCTGACGGCTATGGAGCCTATTTGGTAGTGGCCGATTCCCATGACGTTGCCTCCGCAGTCTTTCACTACAGTCAGATCACCTTCCTCAAGATTTTCGGGAAGGCGAGCGATCGCACCGGAAAAGACCCATGGATGATGTCTCAGGATGCTTTCCTCCTTCCCTTTCTTAAGTATTATCTCTTTCATTTCCAATTTAATTTAAAATCAGAGGTGAACATTCAAAGATTATTTAAAGAAGAATCTCACTATATCCATGCCATTGGCATAAATCAGGAGCGCTATCAGAAGCACCATACCTGTCATCTGTGCATATTCCATGAATTTTTCCGAGGGCTTCCTTCTGAATATCACTTCATAGAGAAGAAACAGAACGTGGCCGCCGTCGAGTGCGGGTATCGGGAGAATATTCATGAACGCAAGAGCCACCGAGAGAAAAGCTGCGATGTTCCAGAATGCTATCCAGTCCCACGATTCAGGGAAGATACTGCCAATTGCACCAAAGCCTCCGACAGATTTTGCCCCTTCTTTAGTGAAGACGAGCTTCATGCTCTTGGCATAGGAAGACAGTCGGTCTACCCCCATTTCGATACCTCGTGGAATGGATGTGAAGATGTTATATTTCTTCTCCCGCACATTGAAGAAGGCTGACGGATCTATTTCAAGACCGACACCCATCTTCGAATTTTCCGATAATTGCACCGGCAAGGTTATTGTGTCGTTCTTTAATTCTGACTCTTTCCTAACAACCGTGAGGTCAATTTTTTGATCATCATGGCCGGCAAGGGTGGAAAGAAATTTGGTGAGAGTAGGAGTAGGGATGCCGTTGATGGCAATTACCTCGTCTCCCTCCTGTACTCCTGCGTGAGCTGCTCCTTCCCCTGGCATCACCTGAGTGATGCGCGTTGGAATTTGATAGGTGAAGAAATTAATGCCGGATTCACCGCTCTTTATTTCTTTGTCAAGATCGAAGATAAAGTTTTCAGGAATCTGGATTGTTACAACGTTGCCGTCGCGGAGCACTGTAACTTCCTTTGCCTGCATCATTTTCAGTCGGTCTTCAGACGGTAGATGATCGAGAGCTACATTGTCGGCGTGGATAGGAATATCCCCATCTTTGAAACCAATGTTCTTTGCTGCTTGGGAGAACTCGAGTCCCATCTGTGCATCGGTCAACGCCACGTATTTCTCGCCGGTATAGAATACAATGCCGGCATAGATAAGTATAGCCAGCAGGAAGTTGAAAAGTACTCCGGCGATCATCACCAGCAGTCTCTGCCATGCCGGCTTGCTGCGGAATTCCCAAGGTTGTGGCGGTTGCTTCATCTGCTCCGTGTCCATCGACTCGTCGATCATTCCGGATATTTTGCAGTATCCGCCTAAAGGTACCCAACCGATTCCATATTCAGTGTCGCTCCAAAATTTTGATTTCTTTGGCACCGGACACTTTTTCTTCTCGCACTCTACGCATACCGGTTCTTTCTCAAGACATTTCTGCTTTCCAAGTCCACCTATATACTTTCCTGGCTTCCATTTGAACAATTCTTTCCAGGGGTCGAAAAATATGTAGAATTTCTCAACCCTGATACCGAATATCCTGGCAAACAGGAAATGACCGAACTCATGAATGATTATTAATATGGCAAGCGCCAAGACGAGTTGAGCTGCCTTAATCCAAAATGTTTCCAATGTTGATTATAGTGTTATTGTTGTTATCAATTCAGCGTGATATCTTGTCGACAAACTTTTCGGCAATGTTTCGTGATTCTTCGTTGGTTGCTATAAGTGTGTCCAAATCCGGTGTCTCACTCCAATGAGCGGTGTCCATTGTCTCCCTTGCAACGCGCGGCATATCGGTAAAACGTATTCTGTTTTCCAAGAATGCTTGCACTGCAATTTCATTTGCTGCATTCAATATGCATGGCATCGTGCCCCCTTTTTCTATTGCTTCAAATGCATATCCCAGAAGAGGGAACTTCTCCATATTCGGATGCTCGAATGTCAGGCATGCATAGTCTTCAAGACGCATCGGGGTTGCATCTGTATGCAATCTTGTAGGGTAGGAGAGGGCATAACGTATTGGAGTGTGCATGTCGGGCACTCCAAGCTGAGCCTTCACACTGCCGTCGCGATATTCAACAGCAGAGTGCACTATTGATTGCGGATGAACAACAACCTCGATATTCTGCGGCTGGCAGTCGAATAACCAGCGGGCTTCTATCATTTCGAATCCCTTGTTCATCATGGATGCTGAGTCTATGGTGACCTTCGCCCCCATGTCCCAGTTTGGATGCTTCAGTGCATCCGCAGGAGTCACCGAGTGCAGTTCTTCTTTAGAGAACTTTCTGAACGGGCCGCCGCTTGCTGTCAGTATAATCTTGCGCATCTCTTCACGTTTTTCCCCTACAAGACATTGGAAGATTGCAGAGTGCTCACTGTCTACAGGAACTATATCGACACCGTATTCCCTACATAAGCCCGTGATGAGTTGTCCGGCAACAACGAGGGTCTCCTTGTTGGAGAGGGCAATTGTCTTTTTAGCCTTGATTGCAGATATCGTAGGAAGAAGACCGCTGTAGCCAACCATTGCTGTCACCACGGTGTCGGTGGATGGATGGGCAGATGCCTCTGCTATGGCTTTGGAGCCTGCTGCAACTTCAATGCCGCTGCCTTTCAAGGCTTCTTGCAGATTTTTATAATATTTTTCATCTCCTATGACAACAATGTCAGGACGAAATTTCAGCGCTTGCTTTGCCAGAAGTTCCCATTGGCGCCGTGCGGTTAGCACTGATGCCCGGAAAAGCTCCGGATATTCCTCAATTATATCAAGTGTCTGGGTGCCGATGCTGCCGGTTGATCCAAGTACTCCGATATTTTTCATTATCTTCATTAATAATATTATTGTTAATATCTTTCTATATTTCAATTAAAAAAATCACCTTCCCATAGGTCTTCCGGAGAGTGTGAAAGCCTCTTCTCTTCCTTTTGCTGTATTTCCCTGTAGATATCTTGCCGGTTCTACCGGTGTCCCGTCATACCACATTTCCAAAAAGAAGAAACCAGGACTAAGTGACCCTCCCGATGCTCCGTGGGCTATCACACTGCCTCCATCCACATGCATGCCCGGCGTGACTGTAGGTGTGCCTAAATGAGAATACCTTGTGGCAAATCCGTTGTCGTGCTGTATCACTATTGCACTGCCACCTTCCGGCGCAGGATTTTGTATTGCCAGGATCCGTCCGTCGGTGATGGCGCACGCCGGACTTCCTTTTGGCGTGAGTATTCTTGCCTTGGTGGAGTTTTGCGATTGCTCTGCCACTACCGCACCGGATCCAACGGGATATATCCTCAGCTGGTCTGCTGCCAGAGGAGCAAGGATAGTTACGTTGTATTGCTCACGGTCTTTCATCCGTGTAATGAACTCTATCTCACGCGGTGAGGTAGGAAGCAGTGAATCCGGCGGAAGTTCGTTAGGAGTCGTGTTTGTCATTACACTGTCGGTAGGCGTACGGTCTGTGTCAAGAACAGTAAGAATATTGGATAGATAGAGATTGTTGAGTCGAAATGCATCCCTTATTGAATCTATCCTCAGCAATCCTTCCTCAGCTTCTGTCCGTTCCCCTTTTTTCAGATAACCCGGCATGAGTGTCCTTATGGGGGTGATCATAATCAGGAGAGCTGTTATAACAGCCAAAAGCAATCCGGCGATGATTCCGCCTGCCCATATTGCAAACGGTGAGGCACTGACCGAGACAATCTGTCTTAGCCTCGACTCATCTTCAATCGATATGCGGTATCTCCTTTTTGCTTTCATCTTGTTTAAACGTGCAAATATAATCAAAAATTCCCAATATATCAAATGTATTTTTTAGATTGTTTCAGTGAGGCCAATTGTATTAAAGGCATCACCTCCGTCATGGCGAAAATGAAAATTTCGAAATTCGGACGTGTTTTTATGTTTTAGAGCATAAAAACCGATTTTTGTGGAAATATTCCAAAAATATTCGGTGGATTCTTTGGTGGGATGCTATTTTTGATTTAAATTTGCAATTGAAATCTCTCCGAACCCAGTTTTTGAATATTTTTTTAATTTTAAATTATAGCCAGTATGAACATTAATGAAATCATGGCCAACCTTGAGGCCAAGCATCCCGGCGAAAAAGAATTCCTTCAGGCTGTGAAGGAAGTGCTTCTCTCTGTGGAGGAAGTCTACAATCAGCATCCCGAATATGAGAAAGCCCGCATCATAGAGCGTATGGTGGAGCCGGATCGTATCTTCACTTTCCGTGTGACATGGGTCGACGACAAAGGTGAGGTGCAGAACAACATAGGCTACCGCGTTCAGTTCAACAACGCAATCGGCCCTTACAAGGGTGGTATCCGTTTCCATGCAAGTGTAAACCTTTCAATTCTTAAGTTCCTTGGTTTCGAGCAGACTTTCAAGAATGCGCTCACTACACTCCCTATGGGTGGTGGCAAGGGTGGCTCAGATTTCTCACCCCGAGGCAAGAGCGATGCTGAGATCATGCGTTTCTGCCAGGCTTTCGTGCTTGAACTTTGGAGAAATCTCGGTCCTGACCGTGACGTTCCGGCCGGCGATATAGGTGTTGGCGGACGTGAGGTTGGTTATATGTATGGTATGTATAAGAAACTCGCTCGCGAGAATACCGGTACATTCACCGGAAAGGGTCTCAGCTTCGGCGGAAGCCGTCTGCGTCCGGAGGCTACCGGTTATGGAGCAATCTACTTCGTGCAGAATGTGCTTAAGAAAATTTGGAACGAAGACCTTAAGGGAAAGACAATAGCAGTTTCCGGTTTCGGAAACGTGGCTTGGGGTGCTTCAAAGAAAGCTACTGCCCTTGGTGCAAAGGTTGTGACAATTTCAGGTCCTGACGGATATATCTATGATCCGGCAGGCCTCGACGACGAGAAGATTGAATATTTGCTCGAACTTCGTGCTACAGGCAACGATGTTGTTGAACCGTATGCAGAGCAGTTCCCCGGCTCAACATTCTTCCCCGGCAAAAAACCATGGGAGCAGAAAGTCGACATCGCTCTTCCTTGCGCTACACAGAACGAGCTTAACGGCGAAGATGCCAAGATGCTTATTGCTAATGGCGTTCAGCTTTGTGCTGAAGTTTCCAACATGGGTTGTACACCCGAGGCTATCGATGCTTTCATCGCTAATAAGACCGTATACTGTCCGGGTAAGGCTGTCAATGCCGGCGGCGTAGGTGTTTCCGGTCTTGAAATGAGCCAGGATGCTGAACACCTCCAGTGGAGTGCAGAAGAGGTTGACCAGCGTCTCCACACTATGATGAGCGATATTCATGCAGCTTGTGTTGAGCATGGAACTCAGCCCGACGGCTATATCAACTACATGAAGGGTGCCAACATCGCAGGTTTCCTCAAGGTAGCTGACGCTATGATGGGTCAAGGTATAATCTAACCATACCAATAACATTTATAGGGACGCACACATAATGTGCGTCCTTTTTTTTGCAATGATTCTTATTTTTTAGGCCGAGGTCTCTGATATTTCTTGTAGGTTTAAGAAAAAAGTGTTAACTTTGCACCATCAATCGGCCACTATAGCTTAGTTGGTAGAGTATCTCATTCGTAACGAGACGGTCGTGGGTTCGAGTCCCACTAGTGGCTCACAAGAGAAGGGATGAATAATCGCAACAGATTATTCATCCCTTCTCTTGTGTAATTCTATTTCATTTTGATGCATTTAGAATCACTGACGTGATCAATGCAATTTGCTTGCTGCAGCACGTGCCTTATCTGAAAGTGTATCAAGTAGGTCACTTCCCTTCTCCAGTGCCTGTGCTGTAAATTCACTTGCCTTGTCCTTGAGATCATTAAACTTGTCAGAAGCCGTTGACTTTATATCCGCTATCTTGTCGTTGGCCTGATCCTTCATGTCAGCGAATTTGTCTGTTGCCTGATCCTTCATGTCGGCGAATTTGTCTGCTGCCTGATCCTTCATGTCGGCAAATTTATCTGCTGCCTGATCCTTTAGTGCCGCAGCCTGTGCGGTTACTGCCTCTGCGGCTTCGTTGGCAGATGCCTGTGCAGCTGCAGCAGCTATCTCGGCATCAATTTTTGCATTCTGTTTTGCTTTTTCAATGTTTTCCATAATACTAATTAAATTTTATTTTAAACTTAATACAAATTAATCGCTCAGTTGGTTCGATAAAGAATCTGCGAAATCAAGAGATTCCGCGGATTCTTTATAACCGGTTGTTATTTTATCAGGAAGTGGTCGCCTGTTTCTTTTACTATATTTTCATAGTATTTTTTATCGTAGCCCCCATACTCGGGAGACGCCGGCAGCCCATAGGGATTGAATTTGAAGCTTCCATCTTCATTCTGCTTCTTGATATTGCCATCGAGGAATTTAACCATCAGGAATTGTGCAAGATTGCGGTATGCGTCGGTTGCTTCCTTTGCTATTGCTGCAGACTGTTCGTTGACAATCGTTGTCACTTCCCCGATATATCCGGCTTCTGCCAATGGCGTCAGCTGTTGCTCAACTGCAGCCCTTGAGTCGCGATACTTATCCTCAAGCGAGTTCTGTACTTTCCTGATGTCAGGTATCATCAGGTCGTAGCGGTTGTAGGCCTGATTTGCAACCCAGTTGTTCATCCAGAAGTTGGAATCCATGTTGAAGTTGTAGAGATCACCTACTGTGAACTGCATCGGCACTTCAGTGAGGCAGCAATAGAGCGGCATATATACGCATGTGTTGGTGTCGTCGGTTCCAAACCAGAACACTCCTCCCACTGCATCCGGAAGCCAGCTGCGGCTTTGCGAAACGAAGCTCCAGCCTGTCTGTTGTGTTGCTGTGGCGCGCTCCATGCAATAGCTCTTACCGTTAACCTCATATTGCATCGGACGCCAACGGTAAGGCACATGGTTAGGTCCTGCCCCTACATCCTTTGTCATGTCCATTGGGGTACCTTCGTAATGGTCTCTCATGCAATCTTGCATGTCTTTGAGCGACAGCTTTCTGTTGGGTACAACGTAAAGGGGCATAGGAACATTGCTTTCGCCTGAAATCCAAGAGTAATATTTATCCATCTCAGGGTCGAATTTCCTCATAAATGCCCATGCACGGCCATCGCAGCTACGGCGGGTTGCAACGTCATGTTCGCAATATGCGTCAGCAAATGAGAAGTCGGCATCTTTCCCTGAAAAATAACCGCGTTTTCGAGCGAATTCGATCATGTCTTTCGAATATCGTACGTTTTTCTTATCCTTAAGATCCACTTGGCGGATACGGGGTTCATTGGCGTGTGCGCAGATAGCATCGTCGGGGATGCGAACTGCAATCCATACAGCTCCTTTCTCCGCTCCCTTGCCGATCATGTCCATCACCCAAACCTCATTCTTATCGGCGATGGTGAATGATTCTCCCTCAGATGCGTAGCCATATTCCGCCACCAGACTTGTCATGATGTCAATAGCCTCAGGTGCAGATTTGGAGCGTTCAAGCGCTATTTGAATCAATGATCCATAGTCGATGATGGCATTGCCGGTTGTGTCAAGAAGCTCTTCACGGCCGCCCCAGGTTGTCTCGCCTATTGCAACCTGATATTGGTTCATATTGCCTACCACATTGTAGGTTTCTTTTGGTTGAGGAATTTCTCCGAGATATTTACCGGTATCCCATTCCGTCACCTTGCGCATGGCGCCTTCGGCATGTACTGCCGCCGGAGTATGCGACAGGTCGCCGTAAAGCGTGTGAGAGTCGGCTGCATAGGTGATCATAACACTGCCGTCGGTTGTTGCTTTCTTGCCTGCTATGAAGTTGGTGCAGGCAAATGCTGAAATCGCAGATAGGGCGATGGCAGATAATGCTGCTGTTGTTCTTGCTGTCATATCTTAATAAGCTTTTATTGATGTCTTGTTATAGTTGTAGGGGAACACGATTGACAGTGTACGCTTTGCCACGTCGTAGTGGTAGCCCGTTTGTCGGATTGCCTTTACTGATGGCATCCTCCGGAGCTTCTCTCCATCGAGTTCCACTCCTTTGGGATTCGCTGTGCCTACAATTTCAAGGGTAATCATTCTTAGTTCGGGCATGTCTTTGTATTCCCCTTCAGAATCAATGTTTACATATACCTCATTACCTTGCTTAGAACCGCTGAAGGTGGTCAGTTGATATTGACCGTCTTCCAGCGACGTGGGGGAGATGCGGTCGTCGTCGAAAAGCTGGTAATTGCTCCATTCCTTTGCGGGGAAATACTTCACTGTCAATAGAGTGGGGTCGTATTCAGCAGTGTTCTCAATCTTTTTTGCATATTGGGGTATGAAGCTTCCCGCGCGGACGAATAAGGGTAAAGTGTTGAGCGGAGCTGCCACAGTGACTGTGGAGCCTCCCTTGTAGACTTTGGCTGGATTGTTCCAGTCTATCCACAATCCGGAAGGGAATACCACCTGCCTGCTCCTTGCTCCATCTTTCATCACGGGAGCTACAAGCACGCTCTCTCCCCAGAGGTATTCATCACTGATGTTTGCATACTTATCCTTGTTGTCATTATCACCGTGGAAGTTAAGTGTGCGCATCAGCGGCAGTCCATAGGTGGCGTTCTCGTAGGCCAAGGTGTAGTTGTAAGGCAGCCATTCATAGCGCATCCTTATAAATTTCTTGATGATATCCTCTTGTTTGGGGTAATGATAAGGTTCAGGTCTATCTTGGGCATGAGTCCTCAGTATCGGTGAAAATGTTCCGGCCTGAATCCAGCGCACATAGAGTTCGGGATCATACGGTTTGTTACTGTCAACCGCGAAACCTCCCACGTCATTGCTCATGTAGCCAAGCCCTGATAACCCTGAGTTTAACAGAAGTTTATTTTGGGCCTGTAGACCGCCCCATGAGCGTGAAACGTCTGAAGTCCAGGGGAACACCCCATAGCGTTGCAATCCTGTGGTTCCACCACGCATCATGAGCATAGGACGCATGTCTGGAAAATCTTTCCTGAGTCCGTCGAAGATCATCTTGCTCCATTCGTTGCCGTAGACGTTGTGGTATTCCTCCGCAGTCTCTCCATTTGCATGAACGATTTCAAGCGGATGCACCTCAGGTTCACCGAGGTCTCCCCACCATCCTGACAATCCTTCGGCTGTCAGTGGTTTCATACGTTCCCACATCCATTCCCTGGTGTCAGGGTTGGCTATGTCGAACATACCTGCGTCGCCAACCCATGTAGTGACATCTTTTGTGTTGCCGTCTGAATCCTTTGTCAATAACCCTTTGCTTTCAAGAAGGGTATAATTGTCCATAGCACCTATCTTGTTGATATACGGCTGATGGATAGGAATAACATGGATGTTCTTATCATTCAGATCGGAGAGCATCTTCTTGTGGTCAGGCCACTGCTTCTTGTCCCATTCCAGACGCCCCATGTCTGTTTCAACTCCATACCAATATAGGTCGAGCACCATTCCGTCAACCGGATAATCCCGTTGCTTTAGTGAGTCTATTGCTCCATAAGCCTCATCTTGGTTGTGGTAGCCATATTTCGATGTTATGTAACCCAATGTCCAGAAAGGAGGGAGAGGCTGTTTGCCGGTTAGTTCGGCAAAAGAGAAGGTTGCACCTGCAAGAGTGCCGTCTCCATTGATGAAATAATAGCTGAGTGGTTTAGATGATATTGTCCGGTATAGGATTGTGTCTTCTCCAAGTGTGAGACGAGCTTTGGCATAGTCGTCTATAAGCAGGCCATAGCCATTGTCGCTCACTATATAAGGCATATTGATGTTGGTTTGCGAAAGTCGCTCGTCGCCGTCGGTATATCCGTAATTGGCACGATTCCACATCATCAGGTCGCTGCCGTTGAGTGTAAGGTTGTGCCCCCTTTCGCCTGCTCCGTAAAAGTTGTCTCCTTCAGGAGTCAGGAAAGATATTGTCTGTTCATCCTCGGCTTTTCTGACACCTTCTGCTTCAGAAAGAAGAAGTTTACCATCAGGATTGTAGAATGAGACTTTACCGTTGTTCTTGTTCACCTCCACTGTAGTGGTTGGCGATTCAATTACAAAACGCTCGGCACTTGCCCAAGATTTTATTTCACTTTTAAAATCTTTTAGCGAAGCCGCTTGCGTGGCATCAGGCGTTGGTGCTGTTATGTCAGTAAGTTCGCAGATACGGAAAATGTCATTGCTCAGAGGTATTACCTCTACTATGCCTTTTTTTGTGATGATGCGGTATGACTCCGGGGCTTTGGTTCCTATAGGAGCGGCAATGGCGGCTGTGGCAAGTGCCGCAGTCGCCATCGCAATGCATATTGATGTCTTTTTCATTATATGGATTATTGGGTTATAAGTTATGGGATTATAAGGCTATAAGGTCATGACTGTATTCATTAAGATCTGATATACAACCTTATGTCCCTTAAATCTAATAACCTTCAACTTTCGTTTGCTAAAGTTGAAATTTATAGCTCGATATCCTGGTCAACTATGACGTGCCATGGCAGACCATTGAGCGCGAGGGTCTCAAGGAAAGGATCAGGATCAAATTCCTCAACGTTGTGCACACCCGGTTTCACCCATTTGCCTGTAAGGAACATCATCGCACCCACCATAGCAGGAACGCCTGTGGTGTAGCTTACGGCCTGTGCGCCTGTTTCTTTGTAGGCTTCTTCATGCGAGCAGTTGTTGTAGATATAATAGGTTGATTCTTTTCCTTGCTTGTCGATACCACGGATGCGGCAGCCTATTGAAGTTTCGCCGGTGTAGTTCTCTCCAAGCGATCCGGGGTCCGGGAGAACCGCTTTCAGGAACTGTATAGGTATGATTTCCTGACCATTGTAGATGACCGGGTCTATTCTTGCCATTCCTATGTCTTGAATTACACGCAAATGAGTCAGATATTCCTGTCCGAATGTCATCCAGAAACGTGCGCGTTTGATAGTCGGGAAGTTTTGAACGAGACTTTCAAGTTCCTCATGATAGAGAAGATAGCTCTCGCGAGGTCCTATGTTGGGATAGTTGAGAGGCTGGTGAATCTCCAGATTTTCTGTCTCCACCCGTTTGCCGTCATCCCAATATTTTCCTTTCTGGGTTATCTCACGGATATTTATCTCGGGATTAAAGTTGGTTGCGAATGCCTTGCCATGGTTTCTGGCGTTGCAGTCAACTATAACAAGATACTGCATTTCCGAGAAA
>CAYQXG010000005.1:0-3936 GCA_964421525.1 uncultured Sangeribacter sp.
CTTCAGGCATTTCCGACCTCAAATCATGGCTCAAGGTTTTGTAGAATCCCGAGCCGTATGGCATCATTTTCTATGACATCCGACCTCTATAGAAATTTCAGCACGAATAATCAGAGCAATTTCTTTAGCTCTTCAACATCGGGCAGTGCCTCACGCAATTTATCCGGCATATCTTTACTAAGCCGATAAGTTGCCACACCCATAGGTTTAGCATAGTCCTGAATGACGTACTCCACGAAGTCTTTATTAGCGTTCTTGCACAGTACAATTCCGATAGAGGGATTCTCATGCGGTTTCCTGACCTTATCATCAAGAATACGAAGATAGGTCATGAGTTGTGCGAGATAGCCGGGTTTGAAATCTCCTGTCTTTAATTCCACTACCACAAGGCAATTCAATTCTCGGTTGAAGAAAAGCAAATCAGGGAAGAAATCCTCCGAAAATGCCTCAAGATGATACTGGTTGCCAACGAAAGCGAAATCGCGTCCGAAGGTCATTATAAAGTTCTTTATATTGTGGATAATCTCTTTTTCAACCACACGTTCGTCAACATCCTGCCAGTCGCGGATGCCGATTTCCTCGGTGTTTATAAAGTCAAGCAGATACTCGTCTTTAAACATATTCAGAGCTTTTATAGCATCTCGGCTATCCTTGATGGTGACACCAAAGTTTGAAGGCATTGCTCCATATTTATCTGCTGCATTATCTTTTATTTGTTGTTGAAGATATTTGGTGTTCCAATGATTAGCTAATGACAGATGAATGTATTTCAATCTTTTAGCTACATCTTTCTCTCCGTTTAAGATTGCTATATGGTGTGTAAAATCAAGTGATAGGAATGTTTCTAAATCGTCAGTTATAACTGACGATTTGACAGGCAGTAAAATTGATGTCTCAATTTCGTCAGTTGCAACTGACGATTTAGTGGCTTCGGATGTAGACGAACTTATAACAGGCTCCCATTCTTCATAGAAAAGTCTCATGTTCTTAATGTTGGTTTCCGAAAAACCTTTCAGACCCGGCATTTCCTTGCGAAGTCGCTCTGAGATTGAGGATGTTTTTTATCGCAGATGATTCCGCTCCGAACTCTTGTGCGATATGTGCAAAAGAGTG
The DNA here is from genome assembly GCA_964421525.1 of uncultured Sangeribacter sp. Taxonomy (GTDB): domain Bacteria; phylum Bacteroidota; class Bacteroidia; order Bacteroidales; family Muribaculaceae; genus Lepagella. The sequence continues at coordinate 1,114 of CAYQXG010000005.1, forward strand.
GCGGCTAATGTGCATTGACAACGGTTTCTCGATATCGCGGTTGCGGGCGAAGGCTTTTTACATCATACCCTCTGCTATACTCTTGTGTTAAGAGCGGGGGCTGTTTTGTGACTGGACTGGGACTTCGGGCTTAGGCCCTCAGCACAGTGGGGGGGGCAGGGAATGGGAAACGGCTTACTTGCAGTAGAATCGCTGTAGGTGACTTATAAAGTCTTTCTGGGTAGTGGCACAACGGAAGTCTTCGCAATCTTCAATGTCAATGATTCCATCATCCGGAATACATTCGTCCGGTATCATATATAGAGTATCGGGATTATCCGGTTGGCCTCCAACTCCGAGTGCTATTATTAGTCTATGAAACTTTTGGGATTCTGTCATTCTACGATAGCGATCAATATGCGTGCTCAAGTCAAGTGTGTCGTTTGGGAGTTGTGAGCGAAATTTACATTCTATGTAGTATTCAACTTCAAATTTATCGAAACGGAATTGAAAATGTAAGTCGGGCATTAAGCTATCTACGGGGTATCTGTCGCCACATGCTTTGTCGCTACGCCAGGATAAGAGAGTGAAACATGACTTATCCGGGCATAGTGATACAATGAATTCTTCAAATTTTCTGCCTTTCCATTTTGATGCAGAGATAAGCTCAACCTCCGGGATCTCTATATCCGTGGCAGTTGCATGTGCCAATCGATAAAGATATTTTGGGTCGAGGTTGTATTTTTCAGCAAATTCCTTTAGCAGTTTTCTTTCGTTAGCTGATACGACACCGTCTTTGGCTGCCATTCGGGCTAACCATTTTGCCGCTTCTAATATTGGTATTGATTCATCTGTGTTTTGATTCATCTGTGTCTAATCTGCAGTTAATCACCTATAATTCCCTAATGATCGCCGTTCTTTGGTACAATATGCTTTATTAGATGTGACATTTTAACAATTCCACGATCTGTTGTCGGAACACTAATCCCTATTGCTTTCGCTATTGCCGTTTAACTGTTTCAATTTCTTTTCCTTCCTTTCTAATTTCTTAATACTGTCGGCTACAGGGAGATCTTCGGGCATTGTTCCTCCAATATCTTTTATGGCCTTTCTTACTTTCGCCCCGACTTCCTTATGAACTTTATTCGCATTATTTTTTCCTTTTATTTTCTCTTCCCTAAGTTTCTCCTCAGTTTGAGTCGTGCGGAAAAGATTTGCAGCCAATTCCGTACTCCCCATGTGGTCTATAGTTTTAGAGGGATCTGCGTTTTGCACAGCAAGATAACAGGCATATCGGCTCATCTTGACATTATTTACCTGACGTTCAGCGCCTTTCCCTGCAATTATCATGTCGGTGGTTTCAACGAAATGATCCATTGGATTAATACCGCTGTTTTTGCATGCTTCAAATGCTTTTCTACCTACATTCCTAAAATTTCTATAGTCAGAATAACCCAATGCTAAAGCCAGATCTCGGGACATCCAGAATTCGTTGCCATCCTCATCAATATGCTTAATACTTTCAAAGGTGGTTTTTGCTTTTCTTGTTAATTTATTATTCATCTCGTTTCCTCCTGGAGTTTTTTGATAATTAAGCTGATTTCTGCGCGTAGTTTGTTTTCGTGCTCCACTATACAAGTATATATAGCCTTGAATAGTTCTTGTTTCTACCTGCAACTTGTCTGCATGGATAATAAATGAAGAATACCCAAGTAGCATCTGAAGGCCGACCAAAGCCTGTAACGACTACAAGGATGTTCCCTAAGTTTTTTCGGCTATCACCGTATGTCTTTTTCTGTTTACTGACTGGCCATTTTCAGATATGCGTTACTTAATTGCAAAGATAATAATTTTTTCTGGGATTATTGCTATGGTTTAATAGGAAAATTTGGGTGCAGAGTGCTGTGTAAGGGGAGGGGCTGTTTTGTGACTGAACGGTGGCTTCGGGCTTAGGCCCTCAGCACAGTGGGGGGCAGGGGTGGGACGCACCCGGAGGTTGCTTTCTACCTATCTTGCTTTGGTTGGGATTTTTGGGATTTTTGGGGTCTTATTTGAGTATGACTTTAGTCGGAGGAACTCCGTCTAATTTGTAAAAGACTATAATGGAACAGGAATCATAATCATCAAGATTGGTTAATGATATCTTTCTTCCCCCAAGATAAGCATGGTAGGGAATATCATTAGACATAACTTCTCTAAGATGAGAATTCGGATCCGGGATAAGGTCGGCGATAAATCTTTCAAATGAGTAAACTTTGATTTCATCATCAATATAGCGAAGATCAACGATGTCTCCGGGATGCACTAACCTGAATGTTTCGACTTTTTTCCTGCCGAAAATGCTTATGGAAATGACTTCGGCGGAATAGTCCTTATATTGGTCTACTATCTTTGAAACATTTCGAATGTTCTTTTCCATTTCAGCAGCATGGTCCGATTCGATGATATCCAAGTATGAATAGTCATCGGGGATTGGTGGGAGATGTTTTTTACGTTTCTTTTTACGCTGATCCCATAAGAATAAGAGAAAAGCCCAGAGACCTGATGATCCAAAATATCCTTTCATAAGATGTTGGGTTTAGGTCGCAAATATAATGATTTTTTCTGGGATTATCGCTATGGTTATGTTGGAAATTTGGGGTGCAGAGTGCTGTGTAAGGGGAGGGGGCTGTTTTGTGACTGGACGGGGACTTCGGGCTTAGGCCCTCAGCACAGGGGGGGATTTTTTGGGGATTTTTGGGGACGCACCCGGAGGTTGCTTTCTACCTATCTTGCTTTGGTGGGGATTCTTTGGGGATTTTTGGGGACGCACCCGGAGGTTGCTTTCTACCTATCTTGCTTTGG
>CAYQXG010000005.1:4036-4118 GCA_964421525.1 uncultured Sangeribacter sp.
TTGGGATTCTTTGGGGATTTTTGGGGACGCACCCGGAGGTTGCTTTCTACTTATCTTGCTTTGGTGGGGATTCTTTTGTTGC